>DASVDB010000108.1 GCA_036381315.1 Bacilli bacterium
ATGAAGGTTACGAGTCCATTCCGGCAATGGTTCATGCCACGGAACAGAAGATTGACAATTTGAAATACATGATCAATGACCCGGCTGCCGCGCTCGATTCCAAAACATTGGCGGAAAAAGGCACGCAACTGCAACAAATTATCAATGACGCCACCTACAAGTATATTCTTGGCGACATCGACTTAAACGGATTCCAGGCGGAAATTGAAAAATGGAAAAAGCAAGGCGGAGACCAGGTCATTCAAGAAATAAACGAATCCTATCAAAAAAGCAAAGGTTAATAAGTCGCGCTAATCATGTAGCATAAAAGGCTGCTAACAATTGGCAGCCTTTTATGTTCAACCTATCTCAGCGAAGTCGAACCAAAGGGGTTTTGGAATATGAACCTGGCTATTGCAGAAAGTTTGCCCGAGCTTAAACAGCAAAGGAAAAAGGAGACGCGCAAACGGATCCTGCGCAACAAGTGGATGTATCTGATGATTCTTCCGGGTCTCCTCTACTTCATTGTTTTTAAATACATTCCCATGTATGGGCTGATTATCGCGTTTCAGGAATATAAGCCGTACCTGGGCGTGCTAAAAAGCGATTGGGTTGGATTTGCGCAATTCCACAGGTTGTTTAATGATCCATGGTTTTGGACAATTACGAAAAATACGCTTGTTCTGTTTGTTTTAAATATTACCATTTACTTTCCGATTCCGATTATTCTGGCGTTAATGTTGAATGAAGTGCGGGTGCAGATTTTCAAACGAACGATTCAATCCATTGTTTATCTGCCTTATTTCATGTCCTGGGTTATCGTTGTCTCGATCAGTTTTGTCCTCTTGTCGGTGGACAACGGCATTGTGAACAATCTTTTGGCGGAAGCCGGATATGAAAAAATCAACTTTTTCCTCGACCCGCGATGGTTTCGCCCGATGTATATTTTGCAAAATATTTGGCGTGAGGCGGGCTGGGGCACGATTATTTATTTGGCGGCCATGGCGGGCGTTGATCCGCAGCTATACGAAGCGGCGCATATGGACGGCGCCGGGCGATTTAAACAAATGTGGCACATTACGTTGCCGTCGATTCGCAACGTCATCGTGATCATGCTGCTCCTCAGAATGGGAAATGTGCTGGAAGTCGGCTTTGAGCATGTCTATTTGCTCTTGAACGCCATGAATCGGCATGTCGGAGAAATTTACGACACATATATGTATACGGTAGGTTTGCTGCAGCAGCAATTCAGCTATACGACGGCAGTCGGATTTTTCCGGTCGGCAGTGGGCCTTATCCTGGTGGTTGTAGCCAACTGGCTGGCAAAACTGTTTAAAGAAGAAGGCATCTTCTAAAGGAGGGGAGAGAATTGGTAGAAAGCAAAACACTTTTGAGTCGTACTTTCAGCGTGGTGAACTATACCCTTCTTGTGTTGATCGGCTTGGTTACAATTCTGCCGTTTATCGATGTGGTTGCCAGTTCTTTCACGACGACAGCGGAAATTGCCCGCAAAGGTTTTGTCCTTTTTCCCAGCGAATGGAGCTTCGCGGCATACGATTATATTTTTTCCACAAGCACATTTTTGCGTTCAATCGCCAATTCCGTAGGGATAACGGTTGTCGGCACGCTGTTTAGCATGTTCATTACCTGTCTGATGTCCTACGGTTTGACCCGCCGGGATTTGGACGGGAAACGAACCATCATGTTTCTGGTCGTATTTACTTTATTGTTCCACGGATTCCTGATTCCCACGTTCCTGGTTGTAAAAGAGGTCGGGCTGATTGATTCTTATTGGTCGCTTATCCTGCCCGTTACGGTCAATGCCATGAATATGATTATCCTGCGAACCTTTTTTATGGCGCTGCCGGAAGGCTTGGAGGAATCGGCCAAAATTGACGGTTGTTCGGATTTCGGCATATTGTTCAAAATTGTTCTTCCCCTCTCGCTGCCCGCTTTGGCTACCGTGTCGCTATTTTACGCGGTTTATTATTGGAACAGTTATATCCCGGCAATCCTCTATCTGAACGATTCCGACAAGTGGCCGATTCAGGTCATTTTGCGGCAAATCGTCATCGTTGCCGACGGTTTGAGTGTGGACAATACGGCGGTTGACGAGGTTCCGCCTCCCGCGCAATCCGTAAAAATGGCGGCAATCTTTATTGCCACGTTGCCGATCTTGCTCGTTTATCCGTTTTTGCAGAAATATTTCACGAAAGGCGCGCTGATCGGTTCGTTGAAAGGTTGACGGACCGGGCGCAAAGCGTTTTCCAAGCCGCTTGGAGGGAACAATCGGATGCAGCAGTATGAATATGATTTCACCGTTCCTCTGCGCCGTATGGATCAATTATTCGCAGGATTTTTCCCATGGCTGGCCAAGCAATATGACTTTGCCAGCGGCGGCTTTTTTTATGCCGCAAGTTCCAGGCTTTCGGCAGCATTGGCGGCGGATATCGAGTCGACGGCGCAGGCGCTCAACATTTTGGAGCGAAACGGGCTTATTGCGGCTATTCCGGAATGGCTGAAGGAACGGCTCGTCCGTTTTTTTCAAGCGAAGCAAGATCCGGCGAGCGGATATTTTTATGACCGCGATCCGCTGATGCGAAAAGATGAAGTCATGGTGTCGCGGGCCATCGCGTATGCGACCGGTTCGCTGCAAAAATTGGGCGCGCCGCCGCTTTACGCTTTGCCGGTGCAAGCCTCTGCGGCGCCGGACTATCTCGCTTCCGTTGCGTCATATGCCAAGTGGCTGCGCGACATCGATCTGCGCAACAGTTGGCGCGGGTGCGACCGCATGGCTTCGTCCGGTCCGTATGTGGCGCAGCTTCCCGGGCCGGAAAAAACGGAATACATTCGCACGGCGTTAGACTATTTTGCCGAAATTCAACACCCGCAGACGGGCCTTTGGGGGGATGGCAGTTTATACTGCCGCATCTCCGGCACATTCAAGCTGCATACGTTTTATGGCAAATTCAATCGTCCCATGCCTCATGCCGAAAGCATTTACCAAAGCATTCTCAATTGCTTGCGCACGGAAAATGCGACGGATATGTGTTACATCCGCAATCCGATTAATCTGCTTACCTATTTGCGGGTTCAGATTCCTTTGCATGAACTGTATGAAATTATTGACATTACGGTTTCCAACATGGCGCGGCTGAAACGGCCGGATGGCGGCTTTTCCCGGGAAATCGGGAATTCCCCGTCTGCACCGAATGTCGCCCAGGTCAAAAACGGGGAATTTTATCCCGTCATGCCCAAACCAGTCCGTTTAAGCCTGGGGCTCTATGAGGGAGATATGAACGCGGGCACGCAGGCGCATTTGCTGCGCTTGCAATGTTACAAGCTGGCGAACCTTGCGCCGCCGCCGCTGCCGGAAGCCGCCGCGTTTTACAAATTGTTGGAAAATAATGCGCGGGCATAAACATGAAAGCAGCCTAAAAAAACGGGGGGAACAGCGATGGGAGTTGGGAAATGGGAAAATGCCGAGCCCGGGGTAAAACGTCTTATTCACCCGCCGGGAGCCAATATCATGATGATGGAAGTGCATTTTGCCCCCGGTGCGGAAGGAACCGAACACAGCCATCCGCATGAACAATTATCGTATTGTTTAAAAGGCAAGCTTCAGTTTCGCATCGACGGGGTATCCCGCCTTGTGCAAGCGGGTGACACCGTTATCATTCCAAGCGGATTGCGCCATGGTGTAAAGGCGCTGGAAGAAAGCATATTGCTGGATGTGTTTACGCCGCTCAGGGAGGATTTGCTGAAATGAACCCGGATATGAGAGAAAATGAGCAAACGTTACTATTATGGGCCAAAAGCGCGTGTGATACGTTAATCGCCCGATATGCGCCTTATGAACTGCCGCCGGCAAACCGTTGGCATTATCATCAGGGAGTGTTTTTGCACGGCATGATGCGCTTATGGGAACGAACCAAGGAGGAACGCTATTTCCAGTACGCGAAAGCTTACGTGGATCATCTGGTTGACGACAACGGCAGTTTTTTGTTCGCGCGTGACGAGCTTGACGCCATCCAGGCGGGCCTGTTGCTGTTTCCGATTTATCAGCGGACCGGAGAGCGGAAATATCGTCTCGCCGCAGAGAAATTATGCAATCTGCTTGGGACGCTGAATCGCACCTCCGAAGGCGGCTTTTGGCACAAGGACAAATATCCGAACCAAATGTGGCTGGACGGTTTGTATATGGGCGGCGTGTTTGCCGTTGTTTTTGCCGATTGTTTTGGACAAACAAACTTGTATGAAGAGGTTCTGCATCAGGAAAAGCTGATGCGCTCGCACATGAAAGATCATGCGACGGGGCTTCTGTACCATGCGTGGGATGAAAGCCGCAAGGCTCCCTGGGCGCATCCCGAAACGGGCTGCTCGCCGGAATTTTGGGGCAGATCGGTGGGCTGGTATGCGGCGGCTGTCGCCGATATACTTGAATATGTTCCCAAGGGCGCTCGCGGGCGTGATGAATTGGCCGAAGCTTTCAGGGAACTCATTAAGTCGTTGATCCGTTATCAGGATCAGCCTTCCGGGTTATGGTACCAGGTGTTGGATAAAGGAAACGAGCCGGACAACTGGTTGGAAACCTCTTGCTCCGCTTTGTTCATCTATGCGATCGCCAAAGCGGTCCGCCTGCAATGCGCCGATGAGCGTTGCCTGGCTGCCGCTAACGCCGGATTTGCCGGATTGCTTCGTAAAGTATATAAGGATGAACAAAACCATTTTGTGCTGCCCGATATTTGCATTGGCACTTCCGCCGGCGACTATCGGAATTATGTAACCCGCCCCGTAAGCAGCAACGATTTGCATGGCGTCGGCGCATTTGTGCTTGCTTGTCTGGAACTGGACAAAGCGAAAGAAAGCCTTGCATTGAAGGCGGCGACATGATGGACGGGCACCCGGATACCTTTTTTGCGAAGATCGCTCACGAGCTTCTGGAGGAACGCAATAACAAATTGTCCGCCGCAGGGTGGCATTCGTACCGAACGATGCTGCTGCGTAAGCTTCCCCAATTATTGGGGAAGTTTTCCGCACAGTTCCCCGCTATGGCGCCATCAACGCTTGAATCCGTGCATATACACTCCTATACGCGAAAATTGATTGCCTATTCCACTGCCGAGCATTTGCGCGCGACCGCCTATCTTTTGCTTCCCGATCGTCTCGCTCCGAATCCCATGGCCATCCTTGCGCTGCACGGCCACGGTGACGGCCATAAAGAAGTGGTTGGCATCAGTCATGAGGGCGCGGAGCAGCCCGCGGAAGCGGGAGATAGCCGATATTTTGCCCATAAACTGGCCATGATGGGCCATATCGTGATCGCGCCGGAAATGCTCGGCTTTGGCACAAGGAGGTGGAAGGAAAGAGCGTTTGCGGGCGAGGAGCGCTATTCGTGCTATTCGCTGGCGACACAATTGCTGTTGTGCGGGAAGACGCTTGCCGGGCTAAGGGTGTTCGAAGCGAGACGTGCCATTGATCTGTTGCCGGAATTGACGGGGGGACAAGCCCGGCGGATCGGCTGCGTTGGTTTTTCCGGCGGCGGGATGATCGCCGCGCTTGTGTCCGCTTTGGATAAGCGAATTTGTAAAACGGTGATTTCTGGTTATACCAACACGTTTCAGGGCAGCATCATGTCCGTTCGCCATTGTTTGGACAATTATATTCCCGGAATTCTTAAGCTTGCGGAAATGCCGGACATCATCGGCCTGATCGCCCCCAGACCGTTGTTTGTGGAGGCGGGCGCAAACGATCCGCTTTTCCCGGTAAAGCATGTTCGGCAAGCATATTCCCGGCTAACGGAGATTTATCGGCATTATCATGCCGAACGGCAGTTGGCGCTCGATATTTTTCCGGGCAAGCATGAGTTTTCCGGCAGGCGCTCGCTTGCATGGCTCGTTGCGGATTAGGCGGAAATACGCTGCAGACAATTAACGGGTGAAGGGAGGGAGGTTAAAAACAGCCGTACCAACTCGGTTTTTTTGAATGTTCATTTGCCAGGGAGGGGGACGAATGTTTGCCGTACAGTTCGTGAATGAAGGGAAAATTTTGTTTGCCGGCATCGCGTCTGTGATTGATTGGGAACGGCTTAAGCCGGTATTGGTCGAAAAAACGCGCGAGGGCCGAAAGATGTACGTATTTGTTCCGACCCAAATCGTGCAAATCGTCATAGCCGATTTGAATATGCCGGAAACGGGCGGCTTTGAGCCTGCGGCCGGGACGCCGGAGATTCGCCTCGACGGCATAATCGTTCGTGATCACGCGGAATCGGGTTATGGCTGGCGAGCGAAACAGTTTGTCGCCAAACATTATTTGTGCAAGCCGTGCGCGAAACGAACCGTTCAAGCGGCGAATGACGAGACGTTTGGCAAGCCGAATCATCGCGAGCTGATTCGCCGGGTCATGGATTATGTCGAAGCGCACCTGCAAGATGAAGCGTTAACGTTGTCGCGCCTTGCCCGCAAAGTGTTTTACATGAATCCGGATTACCTGGGAAGGTTGTTTAGGCTGGAAACCGGAATGAAGTTTTCGGAATATGTGATGCAGGCTCGAATCAAACGGGCGATTCATTTGCTGCAATCCGCGGAAACGGTCAGAATCAGCGAACTTGCCGAGAGAGTGGGATTCGGCAATAATCCGCAATATTTTAGCGTCGCCTTTAAAAAGCACACCGGAACAACGCCGAAAGAGTATGCAAGGTTGGTATGGCCCCGCCAGCGAAGCGAATGAGAAAAGGCGGAACATAGCCAAGCGCGATGTCCGGTCAAGTCTGATTTTTCTAAAAAACAGTCTGATTTTTGCGAAGTAAAATTCAGTAAAATTTTATATTCTTAAGGTGCAACGCAAATTTCCATGGGAGGTGGTATTATGCGACTCCTCTGATGGACGCGAAAAGGAGTGTTTGGACCACAGTATTGCAAAAAAAAATGAAAAGAAACGGAGGTAAATGACATGAGAAGGAAGCTTTTCAAACGTCACTTCGCTCTTTGCCTGAGTCTTGTGCTCGCATTGTCCTTGTTCGCGATTTATCCGGCCAGCGCGGCAACTTTGTTCAGCGACGATTTCAACGACGGCAACGCCAACGGATGGACGGCGGGAGGCACAAAATACGACGATTGGTCGGTCGTTTCCGACAACGGCAACTACGTCCTGTACTCGTCCAGCACGAATGAAGGGCGTATCGGTGCGGGCAGTCAATCATGGACCAATTACAGCGTGGAAGCAAAAGTGAAGGTGGAAAACTTCAATGGTTCCAACAGGGCTTACGTGAACGGCAGATATAGAGACGGGAACAATTATTATGCGGCGTCCTTAACGGGTGGCAACAAGCTGGAACTGCGGAAAAAAGTAAGCGGCAGCAGTTCGACGCTCGCCTCGAAGGCGTACACGCTTGCGACCGGCACCTGGTATACCGTTAAATTGGAAATGTCCGGCTCGACGCTGAAAATGTATGTCAACGGCAATCTGGAATTGCAAGCTACCGATAGCAGCATCGCTTCCGGCGGAATCGGTCTCGTCGCTTACAAAACGGTTACGAAATACGACGACGTTGTCGTGTCCGACGCCGGCGGTTCTACGCCTACTCCGACGCCAACGCCTACGCCAACACCTACGCCGACACCAACGCCAACACCGACACAAACACCGACTCCCCCGCCTGTATCGGGAGCGATTTATGTCGCTCCGAATGGTTCTTCCGGCAATCCCGGGACCATCAGCAGCCCGACGACTCTTGCTTCCGCCATAACGAGAGTCGCCCCGGGAGGCACGATCTATATGCGCGGCGGCACTTATTACTTTTCACAAACCGTGATTATCGAACACGATAACAGCGGCACGAATGGCAATTTGAAGCATTTGTTCGCGTATGGCAGCGAAAAACCCGTGCTGGATTTTTCCGCGGAGTCGTTTGATTCATCCAACCGCGGTTTGCAGGTGCACGGAAACTACTGGCATGTAAAGGGGCTAGAAGTGAAGGGAGCAGGAGATAACGGCATCTTTATCGGCGGCAGTCATAACATCATTGAGAACGTGGAAACGCATCATAACCGGGATACGGGGCTGCAACTCTCCCGTTACAGTTCATCGCTTACCAATATTGCCGACTGGCCCAGTTATAATCTGATATTAAACAGCTATTCGCACGATAACTACGATCCGGACAACGGCGAGGATGCCGACGGCTTTGCCGCCAAACTGACCGTGGGCGTAGGCAACGTCTTCGACGGGTGCATCTCCGCTTACAACGTGGATGACGGATGGGATCTTTACACGAAGTCGGATACCGGTCCGATCGGACCCGTTACGATTAAAAACAGCGTCGCCTACCGGAACGGCCAAACATCCGACGGCGGCACAACCACCGATAGCGACGGCAACGGCTTTAAACTGGGCGGCAGCGACATTCCGGTGAACCACATCGTGGAAAATAATGTCGCCTTTATGAACAAAAAACACGGCTTTACGTTCAACAGCAACCCCGGATCGATCACAATGAAAAACAATACGTCCTGGAATAACGGAATCGACGCGGGCAGCAATTTTGCCTTTAATGAAGGCACGCATCAATTTATAAACAATTTGTCGTTCGATGGCGATGCCAGCGATAAAACAAGTGGAACCGATGTGCAAAATTCGAACGTGTGGTGGAAAAACGGCGCCAGCACGAACGGCAAAGGCCTGGTCGTAAGCGCGGCCGATTTCGTCAGCTTGACGCCGACAGTCAGCCGCAATGCCGACGGTTCGCCCAATCTCGGGAATTTCCTGAAGCTTGCGTCAGGCAGCGACTTGAAGGGCGCCGGCGTTAATGGGCAGGATATCGGGGCGATTTTCGATTAAGCTATTGCTGTTATGCCAAAATCTCGCCTGAAGCGCTTGCTTTGGGCGGGATTTTTCTCTGTTATGCGCGCGCGGTCGATGCCCGGATTACGATTTCCGGTTTAAGCGAAATCGTTTCGGGATGCGGCTTACCTTCGGCAAGATCGGCAAGCGAACGGGCGATCTGTTCCGCTATCGTGTTTATTTCCACGCCAACGGCGCTGACGGGAATATCCAAAGCGTCCATCTGCGGGATATTGTCGTAGCTGATGAGCGAAAGCTGCTCCGGGATGCGTATGCCCAATTCGTGCGCCGCGCGCAAAATGCCGCGCGTCAGGTCATAGCTGCCGCTAATCATTGCCGTTGGACGCTCTTCGGAAAGAAAGAGCGCCTTGGCGGCATGA
The DNA here is from genome assembly GCA_036381315.1 of Bacilli bacterium. Classification (NCBI taxonomy): domain Bacteria; kingdom Bacillati; phylum Bacillota; class Bacilli; species Bacilli bacterium. The sequence continues at coordinate 9,201 of DASVDB010000108.1, forward strand.
TAGCCGTCGATGGAATCCAGTCGGGCGACCGGAATCACTTTCCCGGTCAAACTCGCGTTACGCATTTGTGTCGTAAAGGCATTGACCTTCTCCATTTGCAGTAGATCGGTATAGGGCGGGTTGCCGATATAAGCGATCGATTGGTGGCCCAGTTGAACAAGATGCTGTATGGCAAGATTTATGGCCGTCTTACGTTCACAATCGATTGTCGGATACGGCGTCGTGCCGGCGATCCCGTAGTACAGCACGGGAATCTGCGCAGCAAACGTATGCTTGTTAAACAAAGATTGATCACGATCGTAAAAAAGCAGAATCGCATCAACCTTAAATCGGTGGAAGGCGGCAAGCGCCGTCTCGAACCGGTTAATGGACAGCATCATCGTAAAACCCCGGTCTTCCAGTAAATCATTTACTTTGGTGATCAGAACGGAAGGGGTCATCCGTTCCAGCGACGGCCAAATAACGCCAAATGAGCCGCTTTTGTTGGAAACCAGCTTGCGAGCGGCGATATTGGGGATATAGCCCATTTGCCCGGCAATCGCAACAATTTTCTGCTTTGTGCTTTCTTTCACAAGAGGGCTGTTGCGAAGCGCTTTCGAAACCGTGGAGAAACTGACGCCAGCCCGTTCGGCAATATCTTTGATCGTTACTGTCATGTCGGGCCCCCTTTTTTCGAATATATCTTTATCAAAAAAGATTTGGCCTTGCTTGTCAAGTGCGCGATTATTTCGTTGACAAACGGCGCGCGCATCTTTTACAATTCAAAATAACAACGTTGTTATTTTAATGGAGGTGCGATTTTTTTGGTAAAACGGTATGCGGTTTGCGGCGTCAGCAATCGGGCTATCGGAATGTTTATTACCCCGCTTGTCAAAACATTCGCCGATCGCGGCGAAGTTGTTGCGCTGCTGGATGCTGATCCGCGCAGATTTGCGGTGTGCAAGGCGAGATGTCCGCAATTGCGCGATGTGAAACAATATGCGCCGGACCAATTCGCGCAAATGATTGCAGAAACCAAACCGGACGCGGTGATCGTGGCGAGCCGGGATGATACGCATGCGCACTATATTATCCAGGCTTTGTGGCATGATCTCGATGTCATCTCGGAAAAACCGATGGCCACGACAGCAGCCGATTGCCGCAAAATCATGGAAGCGGAAAAAACAAGCAAAGGAAAAGTTACCGTAACGTTCAATTACCGCTATACCCCTATTCATGTTAAGATCAAGGAACTGATTTTACAAGGAAAACTGGGCAGGATTACGAATATTGATTTGAACTGGTATATCGACACTTATCATGGCTCCAGTTATTTTATGCGCTGGAATCGCCTGCGGGAATTTTCCGGCGGACTGTCCATCCATAAAAGCTCGCATCATTTCGATCTTGTCAATTGGTGGACCGGGCAAACACCGGTGGAGGTATTTGCTTTCGGCGCCTTGAATTATTACGGTCCCGAAAGCGAATGGAATCCGCGAAAAGCGGACGGCAGGCATTGCAGCACTTGTCCCGACCGGGATAACTGCGCGTATGTCCGCCGGTGGAGCGGCCGGAGCGGAAATATGAAGGTTGAGGACGACCATATCGGAAAAGGGCTGCCTACGGAATATGCAGGCGAACAGTATACCGATTATCGTCCCGATATGTGCATATTCGACTCCGCGGTGCAAATCGAAGATACATACACCGCCACCGTGAAATACAGCAAAGGCGCCCTGCTCAGCTATTCCGTCAATTTTTCCGTCCCTTACGAGGGTTACAGGCTGGCGATTAACGGCACAAAGGGCAGGCTGGAAACGATGGAATATCATATGCCTTCCCGCGTTCCTTTTCCGGTTCCGGAACAAACAATCGATTATTTTCCGTTATTCGGCTCCAAGGAAACAATCCATGTGGTAAAACGCGCCGGCGGCCATGGCGGCGGGGATTCGGCCATACAGGAAGATTTGTTTATGGGTCCCGATCCCGGGGCGGCGTTTCCGATCCTGTCGGGCAGTTCGGACGGCAGTTATTCCGTCGCGACGGGGGAAGCCGTGTGGCGCTCCGTCAAGGAAAACCGGCCGGTGCGGATTGACGAATTGTTATTTTAAATAAGCGGTATTGTGGAGGTGGAAGCCATGTCCCTGGGGGTGTTGGCGCATTGTTTCGGCAAGCTGCCCTGTGCTAAGCTCGCCGAAAAAATTGGCCGCAGCGGATTTTCTTACGTGCAATTGGCATTAACCAAAGCGCTGTCCGATTTTGATTGCGGGCCAGGCAAACTTAGCCCGGGTTTGGCCAACACGATCGCCGAACAGTTTGCAAGGCACGGCGTGCGCATTCCGGTGCTGGGCTGCTATGTCAATTTGCTCGATTCCGATCGGACGCAATATCGCGCCAATATCGACCGTTTCAAAGAACATGTTCGGCATGCCAGGCACTTTGGTGCGGCCATTGTGGCGACAGAGTCCGGAGTGCCCGCTCCCGGAACCGATTTTGCGCAAAACTGGCAAAGGCTTAAGGAAGCGGTCGAAGAAATTGCGGAAGAAGCGGAGAAGTGGGGGATAATCGTCGGTCTGGAAGCCGCCAACAATCATTTGATCGGCTCTCCGGCGGCATTAGCCGAACTCCTGCGGCAAGTTCCGTCGTCCATGCTCGGCGTGGTATTCGATCCGTGCAATGTTTTAACAAAGGATAATGTTGCCGAACAGGATTTGGTAATGCAAGAGGCGTTCGCTCAACTCGGAGAGCGGATGGTCAGCCTGCACGCCAAAGACGTGGTCGTTGAAAAGGACGGCACCCTGCGTATCGCAGCGGCTGGAAAAGGCCATTTGAATTACGCGCTGTTTTTAAAGCTGGCGAATGAATATAAGCCGCATATATACATCACCCTGGAGCGGCTCGCCGAGTCGGAAATGGCGTATTCACGCGATTTTATCAAAAAGTTAAGGCGGTGAACCCATGAAACAGTTTTTGGATGACCGATTTTTGCTGACGAATGACACGGCGGTTGCGCTTTTTCAAAATTATGCGCAAAATCAGCCGATCATAGACTATCATTGCCATTTAAGTCCGCAGGAAATTTACCATGACAAGCAATTCCGCAATCTTGCCGAGGTTTGGCTGTACGGCGATCATTACAAATGGCGGGCGATGCGGGCGAACGGCGTTGCGGAATGTCTGGTGACAGGCGGCGAGGGCGTTTCCGATTACGATCGGTTTGTTGCCTGGGCCAAAACCGTGCCCGCTACACTCGGCAATCCGCTCTTTCATTGGTCCCATCTGGAATTGCAACGAATTTTCGGCATTGATGAGCTGATTAACGAGGAAAATGCGCCGCAAATTTGGGCAAAAGCCAATACCAAATTGAATGAGCCGGGTTTTTCCGTGCGCGATTTGATCCGGCGCGCCAACGTGGAAGTCTTGTGTACAACGGATGATCCGGCGGATTCGCTGGAATATCACGTAAAGCTTAAGGAAGCGGCCGATTTGGGATTTCGCGTCCTGCCTTCATTCCGCCCGGATAAAGCGCTGGAAATCAACCGCAAAACGTTTCTGCCGTGGATTAAAAGGTTGGGGGAAGCAGCCGGCGGGGATATTGCGTCGTATGCGGATCTGCTGCAGGCGCTCGACGCGCGTCTTGACTTTTTCCACCGTGTTGGCGGGCGAATTTCCGATCATGCGCTTGACTATGTGCCATATGCCGAAGCGACCGAAGCGCAGGCGGCGGAAGTTTTTGCCAAAGCGTTGCGGGGCGAATCGATCAGCCGGGAAGAAGAAAACCGGTACAAGACGTACACCCTGCTGTTCCTCGGCCGGCGTTATGCGGAATTGAACTGGACGATGCAGTTGCATATCAATGCGCATCGCAACAACAACACGCGGATGTTCGCCAAGCTGGGGCCGGATACCGGTTACGATTCCATCCATGATAATCTGATTGCCGAGCCGTTGACACGGCTTTTGGACAAACTCGATCAGGACGATGCCCTGCCGCGGACGATTTTATACTCGCTTAATGCCCGCGACAATGATGTGCTCGCTTCGCTCATCGGGAGTTTTCAGGGCGGCGGCATTCCCGGGAAAATGCAGTTGGGCGCGGCATGGTGGTTCAACGACACCAAAGGCGGCATGTTGAAACAGATGAACGCCTTGGCCGAAAACGGCTTGCTGAGCCGGTTTGTCGGTATGCTTACGGATTCCCGCAGTTTCCTCTCTTATACCCGCCATGAGTATTTCCGGCGCATTTTGTGCAGTCTCCTGGGCGAATGGGCGGAAAACGGAGAGGCGCCGAATGATTTGGCTTGGCTCGGCGGAATCGTGGCGGATATTTGTTACGGCAACGCAAAACGCTATTTTCAATTTTAAAGCGGGGAAAGGAGCATAACGATGAACGAATTGCTGCAGGCCATCCGGCAAAACCAGGTTAACAAAACGCAGTATGGCGCTATTAAGGTTTACCGCGAGTCGTTCGCGGCTTATGGCAATGACAAACTGCTGATGATCAAGGAGAACGGGGCCAAGAAGCTGCTTGTCGTCGGCAATGGAATATTGGCCGGAGAGTTAGTCGGCGAAGCCCAAGATGATTTTAAACTGTGTCCGCTCACGCATGCCAACCGGCTCGTATTGAATCGCTACTTTCCGTATACGGCCCCGCAAGCGTTCGGTACGCAAATCGCCACCATCGGTTTGGGCGACCGCTTAGGGGTTGCTTCCCCCGGGCATATCAAGACCGTGCGGGGAAGAGCGATTCGGCCCATTTTGGCGCAACAAAGCGTCCGCGAAATTACGCTGACCGGACGAACATTCAACGATGTTCTGGACGCGGCTTCTTTTGCCGTGTTTCAGGAAGGCTACAAAGACGGATTCGGTGCGGACGGCGATCATTTAAAGGCCGAATCCGACATTAGAATGTCGCTTGATCTGGGCTTTACGATGCTGACCCTGGACTGCTCCGAGAAAATCGACAACACCGTCGCGGGTTCGCCGCTTTCGGATATTGCCGCGCGATACGATCTTTTGCCCGCCGCAACGCGCAAGCATTTTGAAGAACGCTATGCCGGCAAGACGTTTCAGGTGGGCGGTGCGCCGCTTGCTTTCGATCAAGCGAGCGTAATGAAGTACGTGCTGATATACAGCGCCGCGATTGATTTTATGAAAAAAGTATATTTTGAATATATAACCAAGGCAGGGCGGATGATCGACTTTGAAATTTCCATCGATGAAACGTTGACGCCTACCGACCCGGCGGCCCATTTTCTTGTCGCCAACGAATTGTATGCGGACGGCGTAGCCATTCACAGCATGGCGCCGAGGTTTTGCGGCGAGTTCCAGAAAGGAATCGACTATATCGGCAATCTTGCGCAGTTTGAGCAAGAATTGAGCGTACACGCCGCGATCGCCGATCATTTCGGCTACAAGCTTAGCATCCATTCGGGCAGCGACAAGTTTGCCGTCTTTTCCTTGATTGCCAAATACACGAAAGGCCGGTTCCACCTGAAAACGGCGGGAACCAACTGGCTGGAAGCCATGCGGGTGGTGGCAAAAGTGAATCCGTCGCTGTACCGCCGCATGCATGCTTACGCGTGGGAACGCTATGGCGAAGCGCTCTCCTATTATCATGTTACAACGGACTGGAACGCGATCAAGCCGCTTTCGGAAGTGGCTGATGCGGATCTTCCCGATTATTTGCAAGACAATAACGCCCGACAACTGATTCATATCACGTACGGCATTTTGCTGCAGGCGCGGGATGATCAGGGCAATTCGCTGTTTAAAGACGAATTTTTCCGCACGCTTGATCAATTTGAAGCGGAATATGAGCAAGCCCTGATCGATCATATCGGCAAACATTTGCAATTGCTCGGGAAATAACGGCTGTACCCAACATGCGGGTTGCCGCCAAGCGGCCCAATCCTCCGCCTTTGGGCAGTCAGCTTCTTGTTGCGCTCATGAAGTGAATGTTCGCTGCAAAAGTTGTCACGCTTGGATACTGCACAACCCTAAAACATAGGGAGGCGCCTCCATGCACAACCCTCCCCGCACAGCGCCAAAACGGGGAGGCAGCCTCCTTACGCAACGCCAAAACGTTGGCTCCCCTCCCCGCCCAACGATAACGGACGCAGCAGAGGCTATTTGCCGAAAAAAGGCTGTTTAAAAATTTTTTACGGACGCCTCAGCGGCTATTCGCCTTATTTTTACCTGAATACCGTACAAAGTGCTAGAATAAGCGCGCATACGTCCGTTAAACTGGAAAACCGGGCGTAAAACACAAAATAGCCTCTGTCACGTCCGTTAGAACTGAAAGCACCCTACTATGACCGTTAATGGCCGCAAGTCGGGCTAGGCTGCAACCCGGCAAGCAGACCGAGTGTTCATCAGCCTTCTAAAAAGCCGCAAGCCGGCAAACCGACCGTGGTTTTGCGGATGAGTTACGGCTGAGTTTCCGTCGGCAAGCGTTAGGTGGCTTTAGCCACAGATCACACATTACTTTTCGGCAGGCTTTAGCCTGAACTGTCGGCTTTCAGCCGTTGGCAGAAACCACCGGCTTTTGCCGGTAGTCGTTTAGATCGTACAACGGCAAAAATGCGGATATTGACACTAGCGTTGTATAAAAGATTAATATGCAACGCTAGTTGTTTTTTTGGCCTGAACACCGCACATAGTGGGAATATAAGCCCTCCATGCCGCTCGCGCGGCACATAAGTGCCACCGCGTGTTAACGCGCAGCCGCTTCGTTGGCCCCCACACCGCTAACGCGGCACCATCGGTTAATAAAAATAGACGGGTCTGAATGCCGGCGTACTTTTGGCAAAATCGGGCGGTTCTTTGCCGCTTTTAACATGTACATACAAGTTCGCGGCTATGCTATAATAGTCACGTTATCGGATGAGACACGATGAATCCAATTTGGCTTGAGGTGAAGCATGAAGCATACACAACAGCCCAAGTATATCCAGTTGAAACGGGAAATTTTGGCATGGCTGCAAACGGGCCGCCTGCAACCGAATGATCAGATGCCGTCGGAGCATGAAATTGCCGGACGCTTTGGCATAAGCCGCCAGACCGTAAGGCATACGCTTGGCGAGTTGGTGCAGGAGGGAAGGCTGTACCGTATCCAGGGCAAAGGCACGTTCGTTTCTCCGGCAAAAAGCGGCGGGAGCCAAGGCGGACAAACGATCGCCATGCTGACCACATACATTTCCGATTATATTTTTCCCCATATCGTGCGCGGCGCGGAACTTTCGCTCAGGCAAAAAGGCTACAGCCTTTTGCTGTCCAGCACCGACAACGATAAGGAAAAAGAACTGGTCCATCTGCAGACAATTCTCGATCAGCCGCCGCGAGGATTGATAATCGAACCGACGAAAAGCGCGCTGGGCAATCCGAATTTGCCTTATTTTTTGGCACTGCGCGCGCAAGGCATCCCGTTTGTTATGATCAATGAACGATATCCCGAGATGAATTGCCCGTGCGTCAAGGTGGATGACGCATCAGGCGGATTCAAAGCGACAGAGCACCTGATTCAATTGGGGCATAAGCGCATCGCCGGATTTTTCAAAACCGACGATTTGCAAGGAGTAAACCGGCTGAAAGGATTTTTGCTCGCGCTTGAACAGTACCACGTAGCGCTGCGCCCGGAATTCGTCGTCAGCTATTCAACGGAAGAAAAAAATACAAAACCGTTTGCGGCGGCATTGGACATGCTCAAAAGAAAAGACCGGCCGACGGCGTTCGTGTGCTACAACGACGAACTGGCCGTGAAGCTGTTGGATGCGATCAGGCTGGTCGGATTAACCGTCCCGAGACAATTATCCATCACAGGATTTGACGATTCGAGCCTGGCGACCGCATCGGAAATCAAGCTGACAACGTTGACGCATCCCAAAGCGGATCTGGGCGCGAAAGCGACGGAGATGCTGCTTGACATGATCGCGGGCAGACCGGACGGGCAGCCGCAAGATTTTGTCTATGCGCCGGAGTTGGTCATTCGCGAGTCGACTTGCGCATGGCCATAACCATTCGCTGATCAAAAAATATTTTACACAGCCCATAGCAAAAGTTGTACGTACAAGTATATAATAGGCATATAAACTGCTTTAAAAAGGAGGGATTGCAATTGTTGGAACAATTAAAAGAAGCGGTGTTGACCGCGAATCTGGAGCTTCCGCGGCGGCGGCTCGTTATGTTCACCTGGGGCAATGTGAGCGGCATTGATCGCGAACGCGGGTTGATGGTCATCAAGCCGAGCGGGGTAGCATACGAAAAGCTGCGGCGCGACGATATGGTGGTAACCGATCTGGACGGCAACGTTGTGGAAGGCAAATTGCGCCCGTCCTCCGATACCCCTACACATGTTGTGCTGTATAAAGCATTTCCGCAAATCGGCGGAGTCGTGCACACGCATTCGCCGTGGGCAACCAGTTGGTCGCAGGCCGGCATGGGGATACCGGCGCTCGGGACGACGCACGCCGATTATTTTTACGGAGAAATTCCCTGTACGCGCAAAATGACGGAGGCGGAAATTACCGGAGCGTATGAGCGGGAAACCGGCAATGTCATCGTGGAGACGCTGAACGGGCTCGATCCGCTGCAGATGCCGGGCGTGCTCGTGCATAGCCACGCGCCGTTTGTCTGGGGCAAAGATCCCGCCGATGCGGTCCATCATGCGGTTGTGCTGGAAGAGGTGGCGAAAATCGCGGCGCGCGCCTGTGCGCTCAATCCCCGTGTGCAGCCGATGGACCAGACGTTGCTGGATCGCCATTTTTTGCGTAAACATGGAGCGAATGCATATTACGGGCAAAGGGTGAGCAGTCATGGCTAAAAAGTACGCAATCGGCATTGACTACGGCACGCAATCGGGGCGCGCCGTGCTTGTCGACCTTGCCGACGGGACGGAAGTAGCCGATCATGTCACGCCTTATCCGCACGGCGTAATCGATGAGGTGCTGCCCGATACGGACGTGAAGCTGGAGCCCGATTGGGCGCTGCAGCATCCGGACGACTATATCGCGGTATTGCGGCAATCCGTGCCGAATGTTTTGCAGTCGTCCGGTGTGGACCCCGCTCACGTGATCGGCGTCGGGATCGATTTTACCGCCTGCACGATGGTGCCGGTAAATCAGGACGGCGTTCCGCTCTGTCTGACCGATCCGTACAGGAAAAACCCGCATAGCTGGGTGAAACTGTGGAAACATCATGCGGCGCAGGACGAAGCGACGCTAATTAACGAAATTGCGGCCAGGCGGGGAGAGAAATTCCTGCCGCGCTATGGGGGGAAGATTTCTTCCGAATGGATGATCGCCAAAGTGTGGCAAATTCTGAATGAAGCGCCGGAAATTTATGCCGCAACGGATCGTTTTTTGGAATGTACGGATTGGGTCATTTTTCGTTTGACAGGCAACATTCTCCGCAACAGCTGCACAGCCGGTTACAAATCCATCTGGCACAAAAAGGACGGATATCCTGGCAAAGATTTCTTCAGAGCGCTTGACCCGCGCCTCGAAAACCTGACGGAAACCAAACTGCGCGGCGAGATTGTTCCGCTCGGGACAAGGGCGGGCGGTTTAACGGCGGAAATGGCGGCGCTTACAGGATTGCTGCCGGGAACCTCGGTGGCGGTCGGCAATGTGGACGCGCACGCTGCCGTACCGGGAGTGGGCGTCGTCACGCCGGGCAAACTGGTGATGGCAATGGGCACTTCGATCTGCCATATGCTGCTTGGCACCGAAGAAAAAGAAATCGAGGGCATGTGCGGAGTGGTCGAGGACGGCATTATTCCGGGGTATCTCGGTTATGAAGCGGGGCAATCGGCAGTCGGCGATATTTTTGAGTGGTATGTCGAAGAAGCCGTACCCGCATATGTGAAAGAAGCTGCGGCGAAACAAGGAATCGGCGTCCACGCGTGGCTGGAGCGGAAAGCGAGCGCTTACCGGCCGGGGGAAACGGGGTTGTTGGCGCTCGATTGGTGGAACGGGAACCGCTCCGTGCTGGTGGACACCGATTTGACCGGGCTTTTGCTCGGCTGCACGTTGCTGACGAAACCTGAGGAGATTTACCGGGCGCTTTTTGAAGCTACCGCCTTCGGCACGCGCAAAATCATTGACGCTTTTCATCATAATGGAGTGCCGGTCAATGAACTGTATGCATGCGGCGGATTGCCGCAAAAAAATCAGCTTTTGATGCAAATTTACGCCGATGTTACCAATCGCGAGATCAAAATTGCCGCTTCCCGGCAAACCCCCGCGGTCGGCGCTGCGATGTTCGCGGCGGTTGCGGCCGGCAAACAAAACGGCGGATACGATACGATAGTGGAAGCGGCGCAAAACATGGCGCGCGTCCGGGACACGACGGTTAAGCCGGTTCCGGAGCATGTGGCAATCTATGACCAGCTGTATCGGGAATATTCCCGATTGCACGACTATTTCGGGCGCGGCGAGAACGACGTGATGAAGCGCCTGAAGGCGTTGAAAGAAACAACGCGCCGCAACACAAACGGATAATCGGGAGGTAATGACAATGCTGCAAATCAAACCTTATTCTTTTTGGTTTGTCACGGGCAGCCAGCACTTGTACGGACCGGAGGCATTGGCGGAAGTGGCGGCTAATGCGCAAAAAATGGCCGAGGATATGGACCGCGACGAAGCAATTCCGTTTCGGCTCGTATACAAATCGGTGCTAACCACACCGGAGGCAATCCGCAGGCTTTGCCTCGATGCAAACGCCGACGACGACTGTGCGGGCATCATTACGTGGATGCATACATTTTCCCCGGCAAAAATGTGGATCGCCGGTTTGACGCAGCTTGCGAAACCGCTTTTGCATTTGCACACCCAATTTAATCGGGATATCCCGTGGAATTCGATCGACATGGACTTCATGAATTTGCACCAATCGGCGCATGGCGACCGGGAATACGGATTTATCGGCGCGCGTTTGGGCATCTCCCGCAAAGTCGTGGTCGGGCACTGGGAAGACGGGCTTATCCGCCGCCGCATAGGCGGGTGGATGCGTACGGCTGTCGCGTTCGCGGAAAGCCGCGCGCTTAAAGTGGCGCGTTTTGGCGACAATATGCGGGAAGTCGCTGTTACTGAAGGCGACAAAGTCGAAGCGCAAGTCAAATTCGGCTGGTCGGTGAACGGTTACGGCATAGGCGACCTGGCCAAGCGGATTGATGCCGTTTCCGACGCGGAAGTGGACCGCTTGATGCGGGAATATGCGGAGCGGTATGAGATTGTGCCGGAAGGAAAAAGCCCTGGCGCGGTTCATGAGGCGATTCGTTACCAGGCGCGCCTTGAGCTTGGTTTGCGCGCATTTTTGCAGGAAGGCAATTTCAGCGCGTTCACCGACACGTTTGAAGATCTGCACGGTTTGCGGCAGCTGCCCGGGCTCGCTGTGCAGCGCCTCATGGAAGACGGATACGGGTTCGGCGGCGAGGGCGATTGGAAGACAGCCGCGCTTGTGCGCATCATGAAGATTATCGCCGACAATAAAGGGACATCATTTATGGAAGATTACACCTATCATCTTGATCCGGACAATGAACTGGTACTGGGCGCGCACATGCTGGAAATCTGCCCGACCATTGCGGCGGATAAGCCGCGAATCGAAGTGCATCCGCTTGGCATCGGCGGCAAGGAAGACCCGGCGCGGCTCGTGTTCAACGGCAAAGCAGGCAGCGCGGTGAACGCCTCGATCATCGATTTGGGCAGCCGTTTCCGCCTGATCGTAAACGAAGTCGAGGCGGTTGCGCCGCCGCATGCGATGCCAAAGCTGCCGGTGGCGCGCGTGATGTGGAAGGTCCGGCCAAATTTGCAAGATGGCGTCGAGTCCTGGATCCTGGCCGGAGGAGCACACCATACGGGCTTTTCCTATGCGGTCACATCCGAGCAGTTGGCGGACTTTGCGGAAATGGCGGGAATCGAGTGCGCGATTATCGGCGAAGGGACGAAACCGCAGGCGTTCCGCAACGAACTGCGGCTAAACGACCTGGCATGGCGCTTGCGCTAAAATTTTTTTTCGGAAAGATGAACATCGCGGCGAATAAGGTGTAATATGGGAGTCGGAACAATCTTTGAAAGGAGCGCAACCATGTTACAGGCAGACAAACTCCGCTGCGAATATTTGGAAAACCCGATTGGCATCGATGTGCTTTCGCCCAGAATCAGCTGGCAGCTGCGCTCTGACGCAAGGGCGGTGCTGCAGCGAGCATATCAAATTCAAATTTCCGAACAGCAATCATTTGCGCATATTATCTGGGACACGGGCAAAATTGTTTCCGATAAATCCCTTCACGTTGTATTAGCAGGCGTACCGCTGAAGGCGCGCACGCGCTACCATTACCGCGTCCGCATTTGGAGCGATGGCGATGAGACGTCGGATTGGGCATACGCCTATTGGGAGACGGGGCTTCTTGCGCATGAGGCGTGGCAGGCGGAGTGGATCAGCGCTCCGCTCGCGCCGTTTTCACCGGAGATGTGCGCATGCCCTTTATTCCGCCGCGGCTTTATGGTTTCAGGCGAAGTGGAGACCGCACGGATTTATGCGACCGCGCTCGGGCTTTACGAGCTGCGGTTGAACGGCCGCCGCGTCGGAAACAGTTATTTTACCCCCGGTTGGACAAGCGGCGGCGACCGCTTGCATTATCAGACGTACGATGTTACGAATCTTTTGCAGGCGGGCGAAAACGCGCTTGGCGCAATTCTCGGCAATGGGCGGCATAAAAGTTATCATCGGCAGGATGAAGGGCATTCGTTCGGCGAGCGCCCCGCGCTTCTGTTGCAATTGCACATTGTTTACCGTAACGGGCGCGAAGATGTCATCGTGTCCGACGGAAATTGGCAGACGGCGGATAGCCCGATTATGCAGTCAATAGTCGATCATGGCGAAACGTATGACGCCCGCCTGGAAAAACAAGGTTGGGACAAGACCGCGTTTGGCGAAGACATCTGGCGCGCTGCGGATGTTCTCCCGTATCCGAAGTCGCTTATAGTGGCGCAGGTAAACGAGCCGATCCGCAAAATCGAAAAAGTGAAACCCGTGGCGATTATCACGACTCCGCAAGGCGAAACGGTGCTTGATATGGGTCGAAGCATGGTGGGCTGGGTGCGTTTTACGATTCGCGGCGAAGCCGGACAGGAAGTGTCGCTCGAGCACGGCGAGTCGCTGGATCGCGACGGCAATTTTGCGCGCGGCCCATTGCACGGCGAAAGGCAAATCATGCGATACATTTTAAAAGGCGGGGCCCCGGAAACATTTCAGCCGCATTTTACGTTCCAGCGCTTCCGCTATGTGAAGTTGTCCGGTTTCGGCGAATCGCCCGACCTTGCCGATTTTGCCGGCATTGTTCTGCACGCCGATATGGAGTCCGTCGGATATTTTGTATGTTCCGAGCCGCAGGTGAACAAACTGCTGCATCAGATCGTCTGGGAACAAAAAGGCGATTTTCTCGATTTTCCGGGCAATAGCCTGCGCCGGGACGCTCGCACCGCCACTTATTTTTTCAACGTTGCGCCGTTCTTCACCAACTGGCTGCATGACTGGAAATCCGTTTATGCGAGCCAAGACGCCGTTCAACCGGCAATCCGCAACCTGCCTGGCAATAATGAGGCATTATCGCCGTGGGACGGCGCGGCGGCAGTTGTTTACCCGTGGGTGTTGTACGAATGCTATGGCGATGTGCGCATTTTGGAACAGCAATATGAAAGCATACAGGCGTGGACGGATTATGTTCGCGCGCAAACAAGCGGCAAACGTGTCGAGTCTGAGGAAGATTTCATTGCGTTTGCCTTTTACGCGTATTCTTTGTCGCTTGCCGCCAAAACCGCCGCGATCCTGAACAAGAATGCCGATGCGCAAGTCTATGAAAAATTGCATGCAGATGTTGCGGAAGCGTTCCGGCGGAGTTTCGCAGCCGAAGCCGAAAAGTTGCCGGCTCCCGCTCTATATGTGCATGCGCTGGCGCTTATGTTTGGTTTGATCGACGGCGCGGAAAAAGATTTGGCGATCCGCAAGCTGCATGATGGGCTTTCGGATATTGACGGCCCCAAAGCCGCCGCATTCACCGCTGCGCCTTACCTGTTTTTTGCGCTAAGCCGATTTGGCGAGATGGAGTTGGCGTACAAGCTGCTTTTGCAAACCGTCCCCGAGCCAACGCCGCGTCATCCAAATTGTTTGCATCCGTACGCAATCGGCACGATCGGCGAATGGTTGTTTCGTTGCGTTGCGGGAATTGATACGGACGAAGACCAGCCGGGATACAAGCATATCCATATACACCCGCAACCGGGACCCGGTCTTGCCTGGGCGGAAGCGAAACTGGAGACCATGTACGGTACGGTTGGCGTCGGTTGGCGGCGTACAGGGTACGATACGATGGAGTATTCCGTGATGATTCCGCCCAACACGACCGCTACGGTATTTTTGCCGAATGCGAAAGCGGACGAACTTTTGGAGAGCGGAGCCGGCGTAAGGCAAGCCGACGGCATATCTTCCGTTACCCCGATGGAAAACGGCGTGTATTTATGCGTCGGCTCGGGGAATTATCACTTCACGCTCATGTGACCCAACCATGACGACATATTCCCGGTGGTTATCCGCCGGGAATTTTTTGGCTTTGCGATTGGCGTTCGCTTTGCCGCTTGCGGCGGAATCGATAAAGTGCTATTTTTATTATAAAGGATATAAAACCGGGTTTAGTATAATAAACCGAGAGGCGGAGTGAATGGAGCAAAAATATTGGGTTCCGGCGGTTAAAAAAGCGAATGATGTGCTGCAAATCCTGGCCGCTGAACCATATCAAAACAAATTGATTGATTTGTCCAAACGCTTGCAAATTAACAAGAGTTCCATGTTTTCCCTGTTGCAAACGATGGAGCGCCTGGGGTGGGTTGTTCGCGACAAGGGAGACACTTATGCTTTGGGCGCCATATTCGGCCAATGGGGGAATGCTTATTTTAAGCAATATGATTTGATCCGGAACTTTCACCTGGAGGCGATAATAACGAAGGAGGCGGTGGGTGAAACCATTCAACTGGCGAAACTGGAGCGCCATGAAATTCTTTATCTTGCCAAAGAAGAGGCGCCGACCCCGGTGCGGCTCGCTTCGGAACCGGGAATGAAATTTCCCGCGCATGCGACCGCTTTGGGAAAAGCGATGCTGGCTCAATTGCCGGATGATGAACTGAAAGCTGTTTATGCGAATGTACCCTTGCGCAGCCTTACTCCTCATACCATCTCGTCTTTTGCCGAGTTGGTTCGGAATTTGCGTCAGGTTAAAGAAAATGGGCTTGCGTTCGATCTTGAGGAAGCGGTAACCGGCTTTTGCTGCGTGGCGGCATTTGTCAATGCCGGCCCGCTGGGGCTGGCCGCCGTAAGTTGCTCCATCCCTGTTCACCAGTGGGAGATGAAAAAAGAGCGGGCCGCGCAAGCAATTCGCCAACTGGCGGCACGATTGTCGTTAAGCGGCAACGCACCTTAGGCTTCACACTTTAATGAATATACAGCATAAAAGGAGACGAATGCCCGTGAGACTGAAAGAGAAAATCGCATTAATTACCGGCTCCGGTTCGGGAATCGGCAAAAGCAGCGCGCTGCTGTTCGCCAGGCATGGCGCGACCGTCATCGTCAACGATTTGCATGCGGACAATGGTAACGAAACGGCGGAAGAAATCCGCAGGGAAGGAGGAGAGGCCAAGTTTATTCAGGCGGATGTGACCGATCCCGCTTCTGTTAAAGAAATGGTTGAATCCATCATCAGGATGTACGGCCGCATCGATGTCTTATTTAACAATGCCGGCATCAGCGGCGTAGGGGCCTTGCATGAAATCGAACCGGAGCAATGGGATCGCATCATCGAAGTCAATATTAAGGGTGTGTTTCTCCCTTCCAAATTTGTTATTCCCCATATGATGGAACGTAAGTCGGGTACGATCATCAATATGTCTTCTTGCATCGCGGAGATCGGGTTGGCAAAACGGGCTTCCTACGCGGCGACGAAAGGAGCGGTGCTCGCGCTCACCAAATCGATGCAGGTCGATTATGCCCCGTATAATATTCGAATCAATGCGCTCTTGCCAGGCACCATTTTGACCCCTTTCGTGGAAAATTATTTGAAAACTTCGTATGCCGATCCAAATGCGGCTTTCGAAGCGCTTAAGAAACGCCAGCTAAGCGGACAATTGGGCAGACCGGAAGACGTTGCGCAAGCGGCGTTGTTTCTGGCGTCGGACGAATCGAAATTTATGATGGGTTCTCCGCTGTATATCGACGGCGGGGCCACTTTCGGGAAAAACGCTTAAAGATTCCTATTTACATGACGCGGGAGGATAATGCGATGAAACTGCTTACTTTTGTTGAAAACGGAAATGAATGCCTGGGCGTTAAAACAGAACATGGAATTGTGGATGTGAAAGCGGCGCTTTCCGTCATACCCGCTGAAAAAGCGGTCGCAAGGTCGGTGCACGAGGTGATTGCAGGCGGCCCGGAAGCCGTGGCGGTGTTGCGCGAGTTTGTCGAAAAAGCCGTGGCGGAAGCGAAAGCGGGGAAACCCGCAAAATATATGCTGGACGAGGCTGCCATTACATTCGGACCGTGCGTCCCGCATCCGCAAAAAATCATTTGTGTGGGCCTGAACTACCGCAAACATGCGGAGGAAACCGGCGCGCAGATTCCGGAATACCCGGTTTTATTCAATAAATTCAACAATACGTTGACCGGCCACGGCGCCGATGTTGTGCTGCCGAACGTTTCCAGGAAAGTTGATTATGAAGCGGAACTCGTTTTGGTAATCGGCAAAAAGACGAAAAATGTCGCGAAAAAAGACGCGCTGAATCATGTTTTCGGCTACTGCAATGTCAACGACTTGTCGGCGCGGGATTTGCAGATGCGAACATCGCAATGGCTGCTCGGCAAAACGTGCGACGGCTTCTCGCCGTTAGGGCCGTATCTGGTAACGGCGGATGAAGTGGAAAATCCGAATAATCTGGCCATCCGCACCATTGTGAACGGCGAAGTGCGCCAGCAGTCCAACACTTCCGATATGATATTTCCTTGCGACGAACTTGTTAGCTACATTTCCCGGCATTTTACACTTGAACCGGGCGACATCATTTTAACAGGGACTCCGGAAGGGGTTGTCCTGGGGTACCCGGTGGACAAACAGGTTTATTTGCAGGATGGCGACGTGGTCACAGTTGAAATCGCGGGGCTTGGTTCGCTGACCAATCGCATGGTGAAAGAGGTTTAATTTGCCGAAATACAAATCGGCGTACGAGGATCGTTGGTTCGGGAACCTGACCTGTCAGTACTCCGAGTATTTGTTTCGGTACTGTTTCGGCGACAGGCCGAAGTGCTCGCGGAAAACCCGGAAAAAGTACGTGTAGCTGGAAAATCCGGAAGTTTCGGCAATGACGTGCAAGGGCACCGGGCTGTAAATTAACCGCTCCCGCGCCAAATGCAGCCTGACTTCCAACGTATACTGCATGATGCTTTTGCCGAATGTTTGCTTGAATAAATGAACGGCTCTGGAGACGCTGACGCCGGCTGCGGCGGCGGCGTCTTCCAGTTTAAACGGAAATGCGGAATTTTGTTCGATGTAGCGTTTGATGCGCTGCGCCACATATGCTTTGCCTTCGCCGGGCAGTTCGGTCAGCATCCGATCGATGGTAAGGCAGATGATTTTCGTATAGTGGAGAAGGATTTCATCCGACCGCCGGGCAGGCTTGCGCTGTTCCGCGACGAGTTGGCGAAACAGCGAGATCAGGTTGTCGTTTAACTGGATATTCAGCTTTTGCGGGCGTTTTTGCTGTTTCCACCATTCATCCATCCACGGTCCCCGCGCAAACAAATAATAGTCCCCGCTCGCGATTTCCGCGGTTGGATCAGAGAGCGAATCGCGATTGATAATCAACTCGTACGGCTCGCCCATGCCAAAAATCAGCAGATCGCCGGGAACGATTTTCTGCAGCCTGTTGTCAACGCGCATGATGCTGGTTCCTTCCGTCTGCAAGCGAAACAAATAAAACTTCAGACGCTCCGTTTTGATCGAATATGGTTTTTTATGAAAAGAATAGCCGGAAGAAAGCACGTTTAAATCAGCTTGAATAGGCATGTTTGCGCGCACCTCCCTATTGGAACGAGTCATTGGCCGATACCAGAATTATAGAATGATATCGTAAAAATTGCAGCCAGATTTATCATATTTATTCGGTTTTTATCATGGTGCGGCGCCAAGAAAAATGATATTTATAATTCGAGGTTTACTTTTGGATAAGCGAAGGTGATTGAATGAAAATAGGATTGCAACTCTACACGCTGCGTGCGGAAATGGAACGGGACTTTGTCGGCGGGTTGCGCAAAGTGGCGGAAATCGGCTACGAGGGCGTTGAATTTGCCGGTTACGGCGGCCTTTCTCCGGTCGAGCTGGGAAAAACACTGGATGAATTGGGACTTAAGGCTTTAGGCAGCCACATTTCTTATGAAAATTTGCTATCGGAAGAACAATTCCCGCAGGAGATGGCTTACTGCCGCGAATTGGGCATGCGTTACGCGATTATCCCTTATTTGCAGGAAAAATACCGTGCGGACGAAAACGTATTGGCCGAGACTTTGCGGAATTTTGCTCATATAAGCGAAAAATGTTCGCGCCATGGTGTGCAACTTTGCTATCACAATCACGATTTTGAGTTCAGCCAAACATTCGCCGGGACTACTTTGTTCGACACCATTTTTGCGCGCGTGCCGGAACACCTTTTGCAAGTTGAACTGGATACCTGCTGGGCGCACTACGCCGGGGCTGATCCGGTCGCGGTGATGCGCAAATACCGCAATAGATTGCCGCTTGTGCATCTGAAAGATTTGCGCAGGGAAGAAGGCAAGCCGCTAACGGTTGAATTGGGCCAGGGTGAAGTGAATGTAGGGGCCATCATTGCGGCGGCAAAAGAGCTTGGGGTGGAATGGGCGATCGTTGAACAGGACACATGCATAAACCCGCCTTTTCTTAGTGTCGCCGCCAGCATGAATTGGTTGATCAAAGGAGGATATACGGGATGAGTGACAAAGTGAGAGTGGGAATTATCGGTTGCGGCGGCATTGCGTTTGGAAAGCACATGCCAAGCTTGGCCAAACTGCCGCACGTGGAAATGGTCGCGTTCAGCGATACGTTTGAGGAGAATGCGCGCAAAGCGGCGAAACAATTCGGCGGGGATCATGCGCTCGTGACCGCTTCGTACCAACGGCTGTTGGAGGATAAGACGATCGATGTCGTGCATATATGCACGCCAAACGACACGCACGCGGAAATAACGGTCGCCGCGCTGGAAGCGGGAAAGCACGTCATGTGCGAAAAACCGATGGCCAAAACCGCCGCGCAGGCGCGGGCGATGCTGGAAGCGTCCCGCCGGACGGGCAAAAAGCTGTGCATCGGTTACCAAAACCGCTACAGGCAGGACAGCCAATTTTTAAAACGGGTGTGCGAAAACGGGGAATTGGGCGAAATTTATTTTGCCAAAGCGTTGGCGATCAGGCGCCGCGCCGTGCCGACCTGGGGCGTTTTTCTCAATGAACAATTGCAAGGCGGCGGACCGCTGATCGACATCGGCACGCACGCGTTGGATTTAACCTTGTGGCTGATGGACAATTACAAGCCAAAACGCGTAGTCGGTTCCGCTTACCACAAGCTTGGCAAACGGGCCAACGCGGCGAATGCCTGGGGACCTTGGGATCCGCAGAAATTCACCGTCGAGGACTCGGCGTTCGGCTTTATCACAATGGAAAACGGCGCATCGATTGTCCTCGAGTCGAGTTGGGCGCTCAATACGCTGCAAACAGGCGAAGCGAAAACAATCCTGTGCGGCACGGAAGGCGGCGCGGATATGGAAGACGGCTTGCGCATCAACGGCGAGCGCTATGGCAAACTGTTCACCAACAAGATCCAGTTGGGCGCAGGCGGCGTAGACTTTTATGAAGAAAAAAGTGAAAGCCCCGCGGACATGGAAGCAAGATTATGGATCGAAAGCGTCATCCATGACCGCGAACTCGTGGTAAAACCGGAGCAGGCGCTTGTCGTAACGGAAATTTTGGAAGCGATCTATGAAAGCTCGCGAACCGGGAAAGCCGTATATTTTGATTAAAGGAGGCGGAAAAACATGAAACTTGGCGTATTTACCGTGCTTTTTTCGCAAAAAAGTTTGGAAGAGGCGTTGGATTACATAGCCGCTGCCGGTCTGGACGCGGTCGAGATCGGGACGGGCAATTATCCGGGCAACGCGCATTGCAACCCGGACGAACTGCTGCAAGATGAAACGAAGCTGCGCGCGTTCAAAAAAGCGGTGGAGTCGCGCGGGCTTGTCATCAGCGCATTGAGCTGCCACGGCAACCCGCTGCATCCGCAAAAGGAGATTGCCAAAGCGTATCACGAGACGTTCATTAAAACGGTTGAGCTTGCCGAGAAGTTGGAAGTGCCGGTTGTCAACAATTTTTCCGGATGCCCCGGCGACCACGAAGGCGCCAAATATCCGAACTGGCCCGTTGCGCCATGGCCGAACGACTACCAGGAAGTGCGCAAATGGCAATGGGAAAACAAAGTGATTCCGTATTGGACGGAATGGGGCAAATTTGCCGCGGATCATCATGTGAAAATAGCCCTGGAACTGCACGGCGGTTTTTCGGTGCACACGCCGGCCACGCTGCTGGAACTGCGCGAATATGCGGGCGAAGTGATCGGCGCGAATCTCGACCCCAGCCATATGTGGTGGCAGGGCATCGACCCCGTCCAGGCCGTGCAAATATTGGGCCGCGCAGGCGCCATCCATCATTTTCACGCCAAAGACACGTCGATCGATCCAAGCAATGTCAATAAATTCGGTTTGACCGACATGCAGCCGTACACCAACATGCTGGATCGCGCCTGGCAGTTCCGTACGGTCGGTTACGGGCATGATTTGAAAACGTGGGCGGATATCATCAGCGCGCTGCGCTTGACGGGATACGATTATGTCGTCAGCATCGAGCATGAGGACGGCTTGATGTCGATCGAAGAAGGCTTTACAAAAGCGGTGAAAAATTTGCGGCAAGTGCTCATCAGCGAGCCATTGGGCGATATGTGGTGGGTATAGCCTTAAACTGATCTTAAAACTGCCCCTTCAACCGTTAGAGGCGATCTGGCGTTGGAGGCGCAGTTTTTTTGTGATTTCATAAATCAGGTGTTGACGCGGAAATGTTGGATATGGTACCCTTTGATTAAAGGTTTAATCAACTTTGTTTATGTCGATTAAACGTTTAATCGGTAGGAGCAATAAAAATGGATCGGGAAATTAATATTAGCGATGTTGCCGAGCGAGCCGGCGTGTCCATAGCCACCGTTTCGAATGTGATTAACGACAAAGGCCGCGTCTCGGAAAAAACAAAATTAAAAGTAAAAAAGATTATTGAACAACTGGGGTACGCCCCGAATTTGCCCGCCAGGCATTTGAAAACCCGCAGGACCCATTTGATCGGCCTGGTTGTGCCGACGATGAAGCCGGGACGGCTGCAAGACAACCCGTTTTATTGGGATCTGCTTGCGGGCGTGGAAGAGGTGGCCAGGGACCACAATTTCCATATCATTCTGACCGGGATTGATGAGCGGACCGAGACATTCTCGTTCGTTCGCGAACGAATGCTTGACGGATTAATTATGATCGGGGTCAATGAGCGCTCGAAAGCCCTTAAACGGGTTATGAATCTGCGCATCCCGACGGTCTATATCGACAGTTATTTGCAGGACCCCGCTTTATATCAAGTGTGCATCGATGACCGCAGGGGAGGGTATTTGGCCACCAAATATTTGATCAGCCAGGGACATACCCGCATCGCGCTGTTGATTGGCGATATCGATATGAAGCAAATTTCCTATTACGGGGTTTTGCATGCCAGATGGCTTGGCTATCGCGACGCCTTGGACGAAGCCGGACTAAAGTATGATCCCGAACTCATGATCAAGCTGCCCACATCGATGGAGGGAGGTTTTCGCGCCGCCTCCAGACTCGTTGCGATGGAAAAAGTAACCGCTGTCTTTTCGTTTTCCGATATCAGCGCGATGGGTTTGGTGAAAGGTTTGAAAGAAGCGGGCAAAAAAGTGCCTGACGATTATTCGGTAATAGGCTTCGATAACCTGTTTGTCTCCGGTTTTACGTTGCCGGCGTTGTCGACGGTATCGCAAAATATTTTGGAAAAAGGGCAGCTATCGATCAAGCTTTTGCTCGATCAAATTGAAAAAAGGCCGATTATTTCCCGAAAGGTGGTGATGCCGGTTGAATTGGTGATTCGCGAAACAACGGGGTTGGCAAGAAACTAACACAAAGACTTACTGGGAGGTTCACACCATGTTTACAAAGGGAAACAAGATTGTGCTGCTCGTTTTGTGTTTAATGCTTGTCATGTTGTCGCTTTCGGCATGCGGGCCGAAGCGGGATAATGCAAACGGGGGCGAGCAACCGGCGAATTCGCCTGCGGCAAGCGAGCAAACAGCCGCGCCGACAGATAATGCGGAAGCAAGCGCGATGCCGGAGAAACCGCAGGAACTTGCAATTTGGGCCGATACGGCGGAAGACAAACTTGCCGTGCTGAATGAACTTACGAAGAAATACACGGAAAAAACCGGAATTCCCGTAAAAATTACGCCGATCGCCATGAATGACCAGCCGAAAACGTTGACGCTCGACGGGCCGGCCGGCAAAGGACCGGACTTGTTCTATCAACCGGGTATCGGGAAACTGGCGCTGGAAGGTCTGGTACAGCCGATGAACGTTCCGGAAGACGTGCTGAAGACCTATACGCCGGAATCGCTGAGCGCGTTAAGCGACGGCGGCAAATTGTACGGCTTGCCGTTTGTGGTTGAAACGTATGCGCTCTTTTACAACAAAGATTTGGTGCCCACTCCGCCGGCCACGATCGCCGATCTGGAGCAAATCATGAAAGCGCAGACAGATAAAGCGAACGACAAGTACGGCTTTTTGTTCGACGCGACGAATTTCTACTTTGCCTGGGCGTTTATGGGCGGAAACAACGGGTATATTTTCAAGCCAAACGGCAATTCGTTCGATATTAACGACATCGGTCTGAACAAAGAAGGAGCGGTTGCCGGCGTCAAACTGATTCAGGATTGGTTTAAACAAGGATATTTGCCGAAGGGCGTGAACGGGGATATCGCCGGGGGCTTGTTCAACCAGGGCAAAGTCGGCGCGATTATTAACGGTCCGTGGGCCGTGTCCGACTCCAAGAAACAATTGGGCGATAAATTTGCGGTAGCTCCGCTTCCGAAGCTGGCAAACGGCAATGTGCCGCAATCCTTTATCGGCGTGAAGGGCTGGATGCTCTCCAAATTCTCGAAAAACCCGGAATGGGCAACCGACCTTGCGGAATTTTTGACCAGCGCCGATTCGACGCTCACCTATTTCAAACAAACCGGAGAAATTCCGCCGGTATTGGAAGTGTTAAGCAATCCGGTATTAACGAACGATCCGATTGTCGCCGGTTTCAGCGAACAAATCAAGCACGGCTTGCCGTTCCCGAACGTGCCGGAACTGGATGCGGTATGGGATCCGATGGCGAACGCGCTCAAGTTTGCTGCGGAAGGCAAAGATGTGCAAACGGTGTTGGATGAAGCGGTGAAGCAAGTCCAGGAAAAAATCAAAATGATGGGCGCAAGCAAGTAATAGCTGCAATTATGGAAAATGTGCTGGAAAGGGATGCGGCCCTTTCCAGCACATTCTTGAAAAAGGTGGTACACCATGCTTACAGAGACAACATCGAGCTCGCGGCAAAACCGCCGACATAGCACGACGGTCGCCACTATTTTATCAATAATCCCAGGCCTGGGTCAATTGTATAATCGCAGATATATTAAAGGAATTTTGCTTTTTGTCATATTTGTTTCGTTTTTTACCGTTTTCTACAATTTTTTAAACATCGGTTTTTGGGGCATTTACACGTTGGGGACCATTGCCGAATTGGATGATTCCCGCGCGCTCTTGGTGCAAGGATTGCTGGCTATCATCATCAGCGGATTCGCCGTCTTGCTCTATGTCGTAAATTTCATCGATGCGCGCAAAGACGCGCAAAAAATCAAGCAGGGCATCCGGATTGTATCCGTCAGTGAAGCGTTCAGCCGGACGTGGGATCATGGATTCCCCTATTTCATCGTTTTGCCGGGATTTTTTATCTTGATGTTTGTTGTTGTCTTCCCGTTGTTGTTCATGATTTGCCTTGCCTTTACGAACTACAATCTCTATAACGCGCCCCCTGCCAAACTGCTGGATTGGGTCGGGTTGGAAAACTTCAAGTCGCTCATTACCGAGCCGTTATGGCGCAAAAGCCTGCTGTCGGTTCTCACCTGGACCATTGTCTGGACGGTCGTCGCTACAACTTTGCAAATCGCGCTTGCCTTGTTTTTATCCGTGTTGGTCAATGATGCGCGCGTCAAATTCAAGCGGCTGATTCGCACCGTATTTATTTTGCCGTGGGCGGTTCCTTCGTTCGTTACCATTCTTGTATTTGCGGCGATGTTCAATGATGATTTCGGCGCGATAAACCGGGATGTGCTTGCTCCTTTCGGCCTTCATGTCCCCTGGATGACCGATCCGAACTGGGCGAAGTTCACGATCATCATGATTCAGGTGTGGCTGGGCTTTCCGTTCGTGTTCGCCCTGTTCACCGGGGTTTTGCAAAGCATTTCCAAAGATTGGTTTGAGGCGGCGGATGTCGATGGCGGCAGCCGTTGGCAAAAGTTTCGTTACATCACGTTCCCGCATGTCATGTACGCCACGGCGCCATTGCTGATTATGCAGTATGCCGGCAATTTCAACAACTTCAATATTATTTATTTGTTCAATAAGGGCGGACCGCCCGTTTTCGGCCAAAACGCCGGGGGGACGGATATTTTGATTTCCTGGGTGTACAAATTGACCTTTGACAGCAACAACTACATGATGGCGGCGGCGATATCCATCGTCATGGGCCTGTTTGTCGCCATATTCGCCCTGTATCAATTCAGCAAAACCCGATCATTCCGGGAGGAGGATGTTTATTAACCATGTCGCGAAAAATAAAATCCCGTTTCGAAGTTGCCGGCATTTATTTGATCGTGCTGGTGATGTTTATCGTGATTATTTATCCTCTTCTTTGGACGATCAGCATCTCTTTGAATCCCGGCACAAGCATGTTTAGCGCAAGCCTGATTCCGGAGCACTTGTCGTTTGAGCATTATCGGTGGCTGTTTGCGGACCCCAACAGCAATTATTTGCTTTGGTATAAAAATACGATTTATGTCGCCATTCTCACTTCTATCGCCTCGGTAATTGTCGTTTCGTTTATCGCCTACGCCTTTTCCCGCTTTCATTTTGTCGGGCGGAGATATGGCATATACAGCTTTTTAATCCTGCAAATGTTCCCTGTCATGATGGGAATGGTGGCGATTTATTTGCTGCTTAATGTAGTCGGGCTGTTGGATACCATGTACGGTCTGGTCATTATTTATATCGGCGGCGGGTTGCCGATGAACGTATTTCTGGTAAAAGGGTATCTTGACACCATCCCGAAAGATTTGGATGAAGCTGCGAAAATCGATGGAGCGGGCTATTTGCGAATTTTTTTCAAAGTGCTGATGCCGCTGGCCAAGCCCATTTTGGCGGTTGTCGCATTGTTTAATTTCATGGCTCCGTTCATGGATTTTTTGCTTCCCCGCATCATTTTGCGCAGTCCGGAAAAGTTTACGCTGGCTCTTGGTCTGTTTAATTTTATCAGCGATAAAGTGGCCAACAACTTTACGCGCTTTTCGGCAGGAGCCGTGTTAATCGCCCTTCCCATCTCCATCGTATTTTTATTTTTGCAGCGTTACCTGATTTCCGGGTTGGCAGAAGGCGGCACAAAAGGCTAAAAGACATAAAAGTGGAGGGAAACACATGGATACAAGCCTGTCAATTCATCCTGACAACTTTACAGCTAGGGAACAGGTCTCTTTTGCCGATATCGGTGATCTGATCGCCGTCGAGAAGGAGCAAGACGCATATTTGTTGCGCTGCGCACAGGGATATGTGTCCATTCAATTTATTGCGGAACATATCGTCCGTATTGTCATGAATGCGTCGCAGCCGCCGAATTTGCGCTCCGGCAGCCAGGCCGTCCGGCTTGCGCCGCAATCGATCGCGACCGAAATGGAAGAACAAGCGGAACGCATTGTGCTTAGCGGCGGCGCTGTGCGCCTGGAAATCGGCAAAGCTCCCGTACGCATACGGATTCAGGATGCCGCGGGGAATACGCTGCTCGATGAGGGCGAACATGGGCTATGCATAAGCGGCAATGGCGAATTGGCCTGCTATAAGCGAAAACAGGCGGGGGATCGCTTTTATGGCTTTGGCGAAAAGTCGGGTTATCTGGATAAAAACGGAACGCAAATTGTGATGTGGAACACGGACGTTTATGCGCCGCATAACCCGGAAACGGACCCGCTCTATGTCTCTATTCCTTTTTACATGACCAACCGTGGCGGCAACGCGTTCGGGGTGCTGGTGGACAACACCGGCAAGACAACGTTTGATCTCAGGCAAAGAGAAGAATATTGCTTTGTCGCCGAAGGCGGCCAGTTGGCTTACTATTTTATCGCCGGTCCGACGCTCAAGGAAGTTGTTTCGCGGTATACGGCATTGACCGGCCGCGCGCCGCTGTGGCCGAAATGGGCGTTCGGCTATCATCAATCGCGCTTCAGCTATGAAACGGAAGAGCAAGTACGCTTAATCGTGCGCACTTTCCGGGAAAAGCGGATCCCGCTCGACGCGATCTATCTGGATATACACTATATGGACGGCTACCGCGTTTTTACCGTCGACCGCAGCCGCTTTCCCAACTTCGAACAATTGATTAAGGACTTGCTGGACCAGGGTGTGCGGGTCGTCCCGATCGTGGACCCCGGCGTCAAGGAAGATGCCGAATATGCCATATACGCGGAAGGCCTGAAACGATCCGTGTTTTGTAAAAAGCCCGACGGGAGTGTTTTTTACGGCCCCGTTTGGCCCGGAAATAGCGCGTTTCCCGATTTCAGCGAAGCTCGCGTTCGCGAATGGTGGGGCAAGAACCATAAGGAATTTGTCGCCGCCGGAATCGAGGGAATCTGGAATGATATGAACGAACCTTCCGTTTTTCAGGATTCCAAAACGATGGATTTGGATGTTCTGCATGGCAACAACGGCGAGCCCGCTCCGCATCAGGCATTGCATAACGCTTACGGACAATTAATGGCGCAATCGACCTATGAAGGATTATACGAAGAATTAAACGGACGGCGTCCGTTTGTCCTGACACGGGCCGGTTACGCCGGCATTCAGCGCTACGCGGCGGTTTGGACTGGAGATAACCGCAGTTTCTGGGAGCATCTGCAAATGGCTATTCCGATGTGTTTAAACCTGGGCCTATCCGGCGTCGCCATGGCCGGCGCGGATGTAGGCGGGTTTGCATTTGACGCGAACGGCGAATTGCTGGTGCGCTGGACGCAGGCCGGGGCGTTTTTTCCGTTTTTCCGCAACCATAGCGAAATTAAATCGGTCAGACAAGAACCATGGGCGTTTGGCGAAGAAATTGAAAAAATTGTCACCCGATACATTGAACTGCGTTACCGCTGGCTGCCGCATTTCTATAATTTGCAAAGAGAATGCGCGCTTACCGGCATGCCGCTGATGCGCCCGCTCGTTTTGGAGTATCCCGATGATGCGAACACTTACAATCTCAACGATCAGTTTCTGATCGGCGACTCTGTTCTGATCGCTCCGGTCATGCAGCCCGATATGGAACGGCGGCTCGTTTATTTGCCTGCAGGCGACTGGGTGGATTATTGGACGAACGAGCATCTGCGCGGGGGCCGCTGTTATATCGCCACTGCGCCGCTCGATACATTGCCGATTTATATCAAATCCGGCGCGGTCATTTTCCAAAGCCCGGTAAGGCAAAGCACAAAAGAAGCGATGCAAGAGTTGGCGATGTACGTCTATTTTGCGGAAAAGGTGCAAACGGCAACTTATCGCTTTTATGACGATGATGGTGAAACGATTAATCACAAAAACGGCGAGTATTACGAAGAATCCGGGTCTGTTTCGCTTGCCGCAGGCAGTCTCGAAATCCGCATCACGATTGAGCATGATGGCTACACCCCGGAATGGAAAAGAAAACGCCTTCTTTATGTTCAGGGGGTAAGCGAACGGCTTCCGGTCGTGTTGAACGGGCAGCCTGTGCCGGAAGAACAAATTCATTTTGCCGCAGACAAGCGGATGCTGTCCATATCGCTCGCCGATGGAAAATAGCGAATACAAACAAAGGCGGTGTGAACATGATTAAACGGTTAGTCAAAACGGTTTCTGTATTGCTTGTATGCTTGTTGCTCATTCCGCAATTGCCGATTTTGCCCGGCGTCTTTGGCGGTAACGGGGGAGTTGTTTACGCCGAAAGCGCGGCAGGCCCGACGAACGGAGTGTATGTAAGACTGAAAAACAGCTACACCGGCGCGTACTTGTTCGAACGCGACGGGAAAGTGCAATATGGTCATCCGGAAGAAACGGATTTTACGTCGCAATGGCTGGTTGAGGATCATGGAACTTATCAGCGGCTGCAAAACCGCGCCACCGGCCATTACATGACGATGGAGCATGTCGTATCTTTCGGCGATCCGCTGGAAAGTCTGGATGTTGCCGACGATGATCTGTTTGCCGAATGGCACGTGCTGGACGCGGTCACTCCGGGGCTTAAGGTGATCCAGAGCGCAACCAACCCGGAACTATACATCCACGTGCAGGATAACACCGGATACGCGCAATCGAGCAAAATTCCGCCGGATTGGGGTACGCCGCAGTGGGCGTTTGAGCCCGTGGCCGATTATGTGCAAATCAAGAACAGCTATACGGGCAAGTATTTGTTTGAGCAGGACGGCAAAGTGCTGTATGGGGACCCTGATCCCGCCGATCCCGCCTCCCATTGGCTGATTGAATCTTTTGACGGCAACGAGCGCATTAAAAACCGCGCCACCGGCCATTACATGACGATGGAGCATGTGGTCTCTTTTGGCGATCCGCTGGAAAGTCTGGATGTTGCCGACGATGATCTGTTTGCTGAATGGCACGTGCTGGACGCGGTCACTCCGGGGCTTAAGGTGATTCAGAGCGTAACCAATCCGGAAATATACATCCATGTGCAGGATAACACCGGATATGCGCAATCGAGCAAAATTCCGCCGGAATGGGGTACGCCGCAATGGCAATTGCTGGTCGTGAACGTGGATTACCCCTTCAACGAAGGCGGGAAAGATGACGGACCGGCTTATATTCGCATCAAGAATGATTATCTTGGCCTGTATATGTATGAGGATGACGGCATTGTTCGCTATGGCAACGTGCGCGCGGACGATCAAACCGGCCATTGGTTGATTGAAAATGAGGATGGCGTGCAGCGCATCAAAAACCGCGCGACCGGCCATTATCTGAGCATTGCCGACGTCGCTTCGGACAAAGTCGCGGTCAAAGCGGTGGATGCGCCGGAAAGCGCGCAAACCGAGCAATGGATCATCGACAATCTCGATACCGCAGGCGTCAAGCTGATTCGCAACGTGGCGTACGATGATCAATATTTGCATGTCGAAAAACAATTGGGATTTGTGCAATTCGGCGTCATTCCGCCGGAATGGGGCAGCCCGAAATGGGATTTTATCGAAGTAAATGATGCCGCTATTCCGCACTATGTGCGTCTGAAAAATCAATTTACCGGCCAATATCTGTATGCGGACGACGGGAAGGTTATGTATGGCAATCCCGATCTGAACGATGCGCGCAGCCACTGGCTAATCGCGGATTTTAACGGCAACAAGCGCATCCAGAACCGTGCGAACGGCTGTTTTATGACGAATGAACATGTAACGTCGTATATGGACCCGCTGGAATGTATTCCGGTCGAAGATTCCTGGGCCAGCGCGCAGTGGACAATGCGGGACGCGGCAACACCGGGCGATGTTGTGTTTGCGAATGTATGGCATCCCGAACAAGTGATCCATGTTGAGGATCAGTTAAGTTTCGCGCAAAGCAGCTCGATTCCGGAAAACTGGGGCAGCGCTCAATGGACAAAGGAAGATGCTCCGGCGGACTTGCCGGTAACGATACCGGACGGTTTTGTGCATATCGTGAATGCCCAATCCGGCGCGCTTCTGTATGAAAATGCGCACGGCATTGTGCAGTATGGAAATCCGGCCGCATCCGATCCCAATGCGCAATGGAAAGTGGTTCCCAATGGCGCATATATCACGCTGCAAAATCGTGGAACCAATCATTTCATGAGTTTGCGCAATCATGAAGCGTTCGTGGAAAGCTTGGCAATCAGCGACATTCAGGATACGGAACAGTGGCAGCTTGAAAGCGCTCCCGCGTCGGGGAAAGTGCTGTTTAGAAGCGTTTCCCAACCTGAGCAGTATTTGCATATATCGTCCGGCGCAGGATTTGCCGAAGTCGGTTTGCGGTCGATCGAGTCCGCCGCCGTACAATGGACGTTCGAGCCCGCCGCGGATGAAATTGTGTTGCCGGAGCCGGGCGCTGGCGGGACGCAAATGGATACTGCCGTGTTCGCAGAAGCGAATCCGGTTCGGCTGCACAGCAGAGTGAACGGTTCGCTGCTATATGAAACGAACGGCACGGCCGCGGTCGGCAATCCGGTTGATCCGGCGGCTGCAGAATGGGTTATTCAGCATAAAAACGCGCATGTGCAGTTAATCAACCCATCATCCGGCGAACCGCTCACGGTGTCCGGGCAAAATGAGTGGGCATTGCGGCAGCAGGGCGACTGGATCGCTTTGTTCAGCGTATCGCAGCCGGACGCGCAAGTGTATGCCGATGGCGCAACATTGCGGCTGGGTACGCCGAACGAGGCTAATGCAGGGCAATGGTTGCGGGAAGTGATGAGCGGCACCGCCGTTTACGAGGCGGAGGAAGCGTTTATCTCCGGCGGCGCGGTCGTCGCAACGGATCAGAAAGGCTTCACCGGCGACGGATATGTGGATAATTTAACCGCGGCGAACGCGCGCGTCATTTTCGCGGTGAATGCGCAATCTGCCGGCGCCTATCGGATTCATTTGCGGTATGCCAACGGATCGGGTTTAACGGCCGGATTGAAACTGCGAGTGAACGGTTTGAATGAACAACAGTTGTGGCTGGACAGCACCGGCGGCTGGGATGCGTGGGGATTGGCGCAAGCCGATGTGACGCTGCGCAAGGGCATCAATACGATCACTTTGGATCATGCAAGCGGTATTAGCGAGCATGTGAGCGTCGATTCGCTTACCGTTGATAATGGCGTATACCCGGAATATCGCGGCGCGACGCTGCCTTATACGGTGTATGAAGCGGAACAAATGGCAAATACCGGAACCATTCTTGCTCCGACCCGGGAATACAAACAGATTGCCGCGGAAGCTTCGGGAAGACAAGCGGTGCGTTTGGATGAAACCGGACAATATGTTGAATTTACGTTAAGCCGAAATGCCAACGCGCTCACCGTTCGCTACGCGCTTCCCGATTCCGCGGACGGAACCGGAATGGACGCTACGCTAGGCGTTTATGTGAATGGAAAACGCGTGCAAAGCGCGAATCTGACTTCGCATTACGCCTGGGTGTATGGCGCGTATCCGTGGTCCAATAATCCCGCCGACGGCGATGCGCACCGCTTTTTCGACGAGACGCGAATCTGGCTTGGCGATTTGCCGGCCGGAACGGTCATTCGTTTGCAAAAAGACGCGGATGATCCGGCGGATTACTATGTTATCGACAAAGTGGAAGCCGAACAGGCGGATGAAGCGTATACGGCTCCTACCGGCAGCATCTCCATCGCTGATTTCGGCGCGGTAGCGGGCGATGGCAAGGACGATACGGATGCGCTGGTCGCGGCTGTCTCAAGGGCGGAGAAAACCGGCGAAATCGTCTGGATTCCCGCAGGTGTCTTTGACTTGAAGCAAGGCCCCGTCGAACTTCGCGGAGTAACCGTCCGCGGTGCCGGGGTATGGCATACGACCGTGCAAGGCGCCGGCTTCCTGGCCAAAGGCGGTGCAATTGGCTTGTACGACTTTACGATCGACGGCGAAGTCACCGGCCGCCATGACGCTTTGCCGGAATCGGGCGTAGACGGGGTGTTCGGCCCAGGCTCGATTATTCAAAACATGTGGATCGAGCATGTGAAGGCGGGTATTTGGTCTGCGGAGCAGAACGACAGCGCCTTGGGCAAACTCGATACGGACGGCTTGTATGTGGTCGGCTGCCGCATTCGCAACACGTTTGCCGACGGTATAAACTTTGACGCCGGAACCATGCATTCAATGGTCGAGCAAACACAACTGCAAAATACGGGCGATGATGCGCTGGCGATGTGGTCGGACGGCGTCGCCACGGTTGGCAACACATTCCGCTTCAATACCGTACAGCTTCCTTGGCTCGCCAACAATGTCGCCATTTACGGCGGCAACGGCAACCGGGTAACCGATAATGTGATCGCCGATACGATCGCGTTCGGCGCGGGAATTACGGTAAGCACGCGGTTTAACCCTGCGCCGTTTGCCGGTACGACAGTGGTTAAGCGCAATACGCTTGTGCGCGCCGGCGGCAGGGAATACAACTGGAATGCCGATTTTGGCGGCATCCTGATATTTGCCGGGGATATTGATTTAACCGGCGATGTGCAAATAGCGGATAACGATATTTTGGACAGCTCGAAACAGGGAATTTCTTTCCTCGGTGAAAAGAGCACATCCGGCGTAGTCTTTTCGCGTGATCTGGTGGATGGAACCGGCACGTGGGGGATCAACGCGTCCGGCAATATTAAAGGAACCGCTGTTTTTGATCATGTGATCGTTCGCAACGTTCGGGTCGGCGAGCTGTTCAACGGAACCGGCGGACGGATGATGTTATTGCCGCAAAACCAAGGATTTAATTTTGACCGGCAAGGGCTTCAGCTTATCCTGGGCAGCGTGACGGACGGTCCGTTTACGCTGATGGCCGGCGATCATGCCGCATCGGTTGTGACCGCGGTTTACAATGGCGCGCCGGTAAACGTAACGCCGCTTGTACAATGGCAGGTCGGCGATCCGTTAATCGCTGAAATCGCTGATAATGGCATCGTCCAGGCTGTTTCGCCGGGCAATACGGTCATAACGGCGGTTTACGGCGATACTTCCGCAACCTGGACGCTGCAAGTAACCGATCATCAGGCGCCTTACTGGCAAGCCGGCGCTCAATTGCAGGCAAATGTCCAGGGCAATACGGTGCAAGTTTCGTGGCCAACCGCTTTGGATAACGGAGGCGTCGCGCGCTATCGGCTAAATTGGGGCGCGTCGTATGCTGTCGTTCCGGGCGATATCACTTCTTATACTATTCATAATTTATCTTTCGGCAGCCCGTATTCCCTCGTGCTGGAAGCAATCGATCATGCCGGCAACTGGAGCGAATTGCCGCTAACGGCCGAAGTGCGCATTCCGGCAAATTCGGGCGGGATAGCGGAAACGCCAGGATCCAATGGGGAAGGTGCCATAAACGTGCAAAATTCCCCGCAAGGCGTCGTGATTGAGTTGCCGCCGCAGGAGATGCCGGACGCAAATGCCGGGCAGGCGCTGACGGCCTATTCATTGCCTGGCGACGTATTGGAACAGGCGGTAGCCCAGCTGGAAAAATCGGGTAAAAACCAAATCGTCCTCCGTGCGCCGTCAAATAGCGCTGCTGTGGAGGTTGCCATTCCCGCGACAGCGTTTGCGGCGGCGGCAAAACAAGCTGAGGGCGGCAGCGTCGTGGTTCAAAGCGCGAATGCAAGTTATATGTTGCCGTTTACAGCCGCAAGCTGGTTCACCGCTTCCGCGGATGATCAATGGGTGGTACAGATTTCACCGGTGGATGCGGCGGCGCAGTCCGCATTGCGGAAAACTGGCAATAACTTGTTGGCGCCGGCCGTGGAATTCCGTCTGGGGCTAAGAAATTCCAATCATACCCGGTGGCTCGACGATTTGCATGGGCACTATATTACCCGCACTTTGATATTGAACCGGCAAGTAGACGAAAACACCGCGGCTGCCGTGCGTTACGATCCGTCGGCAGGGCGTTTCAGCTATGTTCCCGCCGTATTTCGAACGGTGGATGGCAAGCCTGCGGCGATTATCCGCAGCCCGGGCAACAGCGTTTATACGGTAGTCGACAATGAAACGGCATTTTCCGATATCGACAAGCATTGGGCGGAAAGCCGGATCCGGTGGTTAGCCAATCATTTCATTATTTCCGGCTATGCTGACGGGAAATTCGCTCCGAAGGCCAATGTTACGCGCGCGGAATTCGCCGGAATGCTCGTCAGGGCGCTGGGATTGAGCGGCCGATCGTACGGCGAATCATTCAAGGACGTGCATGCGGGCGACTGGTTTGCTTCCGACCTGGGTGCAGCCAAAGCGGTCGGGTTGATTTCCGGCTACGCCGACGGCACGTTCCGGCCCAACCAACCGATTACGCGCGAAGAAAGCGTCGTTTTATTGCTGCGCGCTTTCCATCTGTTGGCCGCTCAAGCGGAGGATGTTCCAGGTGTGGATTTGAATGTGCTAAATTCGTTCCGTGATGATGGGCAGGTTGCAGCTTGGGCGCGGGAAGATCTCGCCCGGGCCGTGCAAATAGGCCTGATCCATGGCGATTCCGGACGCTTGCTGCCGCAGCAAAGTACGACGCGCGCGGAAGCCGCCGTAATGATTTACGGCGTTATTCAACAAACGTCTTCCGCCGATTTGTTCCGATAAAATCAAGATGAGGCCGTGCGCTTTTGGCCGTACGGCCTCAAACTGCTGGCAAAACGCCATGCCCGCGAATGCCCGCGTGCCGATTCCCAAAATAAAAAGGCAAGGAGTGTTAACATGACGAAGAAAAGCATTTTATTTGTCAAAAATAAACTGGCGATTTGTCTGTTAATTTTCTCAATCGTCTTCGTACAATTGTCCTTGGGCGGTTCCGTCTATGCGGCTACATATGAAGCCGAGGCCGCCAGCTTATCGGGAGGCGCTTTTGTTGCGACAGACCATACAGGTTATTCCGGCACCGGATTTGCGGCCGGTTTCATCGATGTCAACAAAGGAAATGCCGCCGCGCAATTCATGGTGAACGCCGCTTCCGCAGGCAGCTATGATATTACGTTACGATATGCGAATGGCACCGGCAGCGCAAAAACATTAAGTTTATATTTGAACGGAACAAAAGTAAAACAAATTTCCCTTCCGGCAACAGCCAACTGGGATAGTTGGAGCACGCGAGTCGATACGGTCAATCTGGTTTCCGGCACCAATACGATCAAATATAAATTTGATTCAACCGATTCCGGAAACGTAAATTTGGATAAAATCGATGTAAACAAGACGCCTGTTCCCCCGGAAGGGCAATATGAAGCTGAAGCCGCCGAATTAACGGGAGGCGCCGTCGTCGCTTCCGATCATGCCGGCTATACCGGGACCGGGTTTGTAGGCGGTTTCACCGATGCCAACAAAGGCAGCGCGCAAGCCAAGTTCACGGTCAATGCCGCAGCAGCGGGCAATTATAACGTCGCTTTACGCTATGCGAACGCTTCCGGGATCACGCAAACCATTAGCATTTACGTAAATAATGTGAAGATCAAGCAAATATCCCTGGCCAATTTGGCGAATTGGGATACATGGAGCACGCAAGATGAGACGGTGACGTTAAATGCCGGGACCAATACAATCGCTTACAAATACGATACAACCGATTCGGGCAATGTGAATTTGGACAATATTGTGCTCATGCCATTATCTGCGACGCCAACGCCCACACCGACGCCCACCCCAACTCCGTCCGGCGCTTATGAAGCGGAAAACGCCGCTTTGTCGGGTGGAGCCGTCGTGGCTTCCGACCATACCGGCTATACCGGGACCGGGTTTGTCGCCGGTTTCACAGATACGAATAAAGGCACTGCCCAGGTAAAATTCACCGTTGCAGTGTCGAACTCCTGCAATGCGGATGTAGTGCTGCGTTATGCGAACGGCACCACGATTTCCCAGACGTTAAGCATTTACGTGAATGGCGTAAAATTACGACAAATTACGCTATCCCCAACCGCAAGTTGGAATGATTGGACGACGAAAACGGATGTGTTATACCTGAATAACGGCAGCAACACGATTGCCTATAAATTTGACGCAACCGATTCGGGCAATGTGAATTTGGACAACATCTTTGTGAACACGCCGGTGCCTACCCCAACCCCGACGCCAACGCCGACACCGGAGCCTGCCAATACGTATCAGGCGGAAGACCAGTTTTACTCCGGCGGGGTAACGAATGCCGGAACTTTTTTGCAGAACTTTTCGTCTGTCGGCGCGCGCGTTATTTTCACAGTCAACTCCGGCACGGCGGGCAACGTAAATGTCGGTTTGAACTACGCGAACGCAACGGGAAGCAATAAAACTTTGAATGTTTATGTGAACGGACTATACGCATTAACGACAACGCTTGCCGATACCGGCGGTGCGACAACATGGGCCGTAAAGAATGAAACGCTGAATTTGCGCAAGGGGATCAATACGATTTCCTATCGGTTTGACAGCGGCAACAGCGGCAATGTCAATATCGATTCCGTATCTGTAGCCGGTGGCCTGTCGTTGTCTCCTCGCGGCGCAACTCTTGCTTATCAAGAATATGAAGCGGAAAACGGCGTAACCAACGGTACGGTCATTGCGCCCGACAGAACGTTTGGAACTGTCGCCGCCGAATCTTCCGGCAGAAGCGCCGTAACTTTAAACGCAACGGGCCAATACGTGCAATTCACCGCAAGCCAGGCGGCCAATTCACTTGTTGTCCGTTACAGTATGCCGGATTCCGCTGCCGGCGGCGGCCTTGAAAAAACGTTGAGTCTGTATGTAAACGGCACGAAAACAAACACATTAAATCTCAGTTCCAAATATGCCTGGACTTACGGAGCCTATCCGTATAACGATAACCCGGCAAACGGCAGCCCGCACCATTTCTATGATGAGAGCCGTTTCTTGGTAAATATCCCGGCCGGGGCAACGGTCAAATTACAGAAAGATTCCGGCGATACCGCGGCTTACTATACGATTGACCTGATTGACCTGGAACAAATTGATTCTCCTTATTCCAAGCCGGCAAACTTTATCGATATTACATTAGCCCCCTACTACGCGGTGGGAAACGGGTCAACAGACAACACCGCCGCGATTCAAAATGCGATTAACGATGCGAAAGCGCAAGGGAAAGGAGTATGGATTCCCGAAGGAACGTTTGTGATTAGCGGCAGGTTGAACGTGGATCATGTCCAGGTTCGCGGCGCCGGCATGTGGTACTCGAAGCTGAAAGGCGTTGGCGGCAAGGGAGGATTTTTCGGCCAGGGAAGCAATGTGACGATTGCCGACCTGGCAATCGAAAGTGATTCCACCTACCGGAACGATGCCGGCGACAATGCGGGCATTGAAGGAAATTTCGGTACAGGATCACTCATTCAAAATGTATGGATTGAACATATGAAAGTCGGCTTCTGGATTTCCGCGGGAACGAATGGCCTTTATATTGTAAACGGTAAAGTTCGCGATACTTGGGCGGATGGGGTTAATTTCGCCGGCGGCGTGCTCAATTCGACAATAAGTCACTTTAATATCCGCAATACCGGCGATGATGCGTTTGCCATGTGGTCGAACGGCAGCGCCAACGTGAACGACACGTTCCGTTACAACACCGCGCAGCTCCCGTGTTTGGCCAATACGTTTGCGATCTACGGCGGCCAGGACAACAAAATTATTGACAACATCGGCGCGGATACCGTTACCGCATCCGCAGGCATCACCATCAGCAATCGTTTTGGCGCAACCACCTTTACGGGGACAACAGAGGTGCTACGAAACACGCTGAATCGCACAGGCGGCTGGGAACCCAACTGGAACACCAGCTTTGGCGGATTGTGGATTTATGCGGAAAACACCGGCATTCCCGCTCCCATTGTTGTCGATACGCTGGCTATTAACGACAGCACGTATGACGGCATCAAGCTCAGTTACAATCAAAACATCAGCAGCACCAGTTTCAATAACGTGCAAATTAACAAAGCGGGCGGTTACGGCTTGTATTTCGACGGCGTAACCGGAACGGGCACTTTCAGCAATGTAACAGTTACGAACGCGGCTGCGGGCGGACTCTATAACAGCACCTATACGATTAACCGGGGCGCCGGCAACAGCGGATGGTAACACAGGAATAATCTTGTTTTAAAAGATTTGTAATCCAAAGTCGGGAAATGTGAAAACGGCGGGGATAAATGCGGTTTATCCTCGCCGTTTTTTGCATTGGAAAAGTAAAGATATGAGATGAAGATTATAGAAGTAATACCTGTGAAATGGTTAAATAGATGGTAATCTATAGGAAAGGAGTCCAACATGTGCGAAATAACAAAAGGTTGATTGCGTTTTTTGTGTCTTTATTGCTGGTTTTTTCGCTCGTGCCCGTGTCCGCTTTCGCCGCTGACGAGACGGCGGGGATGATCAATATTGCGAGCGACTGGCAAGGCAGTGTGTTTGGCGATGTCGGCGGGCAGGACAAGATCAACGCGGAAAACTTCAGCATTGTTGAAAGCGCTGCCAACGGTTTTGTCACCATAAGCAGTCGGAATGATCGGGGGAAAATAGCCAGCGGTTCGGAGGGTATCGCGTATTATTACAAGCAAATTTCCCCGTCTGCAAATTTTCAACTGTCAGCCACCGCCCATGTCGATGCCTGGAAGGCAAATAACCAGGTATCGTTCGGAATTATGCTGCGCAGCAACGTGCTGCAAAATGAAAGTGCGAGCTTCACCGGCGATTATGTGGCGGTCGGCGCTTTGGACCAGGTTATGAAAGGGTTCACCAAAGCGGATGGAAAGCAGGTTAAAACAGGTTTTGAATTTTCCTCGGCCAGTATTCCCGGCAAGGACGAGCAGTATAGCCTGAGCATTAAAAAGTCGGGCAATTTGTACTTGATCAGGGTCGGAGACGAAACAAAAGTGATTGAAAGCGACAGCGCTCTGGCCTATGTCGGCCTGTTTACCGCGCGGAATACGACCGTGACATATAGCGACGTCAAATTAACGATGGAGCCGGAAGTTCCGCTGGGCAGTTGGCAGTTCAGCGCGTTTGGCTCCAACACGGGCAGGTCCGGAGCTACGCCGAAAAACCCTGATCCGGTTGTCAACGACGACGGTTCGGTCACCATCGCGGCCAATGGCGGCAAGATTTCTAGTTCTGTCGACGGTATCAGCTTCTACTACAAAGAAATTCCCGCCACCGTATCCTTTGAAGTGTATGGAAAGGCGACCGTCAATTACTTCGGCGCCAACAATCAGGTTTCATTCGGCCTCATGTTGCGCGATGAGGTTGGCATTGATGGGGATACGAGCGGCCATACGGCGAATTATGTGGGTGTCGGCGGCCTTGACCAGATAATTGAAGGATTTTATAAGAATGGCTCGCAAACAAAACTTCCCATCCTAGATGCCGCTGTTCCCGCTGCAGGCGAAACATATGACTTCAGCATCAAAAAAATCGGCGATGCTTATATATATACCGTGAACGGGATTAGCAACACGATCGTTCAGGATGACATCTTTAGCGGCAGCATTTTTGCCGGTATTTATGTCGCACGGGATGCGGAAGTCACCTTCAGCGATTTCGGGATCCGAACGGATGCCAGAGCGCCAAGCGTACTTAACCTGGATACGTCCGGGATGAAAACTGTTTATCTGGTTGGCGAGAGTCTTGATTTGAACGGTTTGGTCGCAAAGGCGAAATATGCAGACGGCAGCGAGGAATATTTATTAAGCAATGAATATGCGGTGACGGGCTTTGACAGCAGCAGTGCCGGAACGAATACGATTACGCTGTATTTTAATGGGAAAACAGCGACGATCGACTTGCAAATTCTGCCGCTCACCGTTACGAATATGGCGATCAAATATTACCCGGCCAAAACGGATTATTATTTGGGAGATGTTTTTGACCCGCAAGGCTTGGTCGTGGTAGCCGATTACAATACTGGCGTCAGTGCGGAACTGACGGCGGACAAATATGCTATTTCGATTGCAGACGCCACGGTGACCGGGGCGACATACACGTTTGACAGCCCGGGCGCAAAGACCGTACGGATCAATTCCCTGGAAACGCCGGGGATGTCCGCAGCTTTTGAAGTTACGGTTCGAAATGCGGCGATCAGCGGACTGGAAATCAGACAAATGCCCGCAAAAACGCAATATTTTATCGGCGATCGGTTGGATCTTGCCGGTATGGTCGTTTATGCCCAATATAGCGACGGTTCGGAAACAAGATTGCTGCGCGGCGAGTATGCCGTTTCTCCGCTTGACAGCGCGAGTGCGGGGGACAAGGAAGTGACCGTTTCCTACAAAGGTTTGACGGCAACTTTCCACGTCAATGTGAAAGTGAAAAAAGCCGTGCGTATTGAAGTCACCCAATACCCGAAAACGACCTATACGATTGGCGAAGGTTTTAACAGTTTGGGCCTCATTGTGTCAAAGGTATTTGACAACCAGGATAAAGAAACGCTAGCTGCCGGCACCGATTATTCGATCGACACGTCCGCGTTCGATAGAACAGCCCCCGGTGTTTATGATATTGTAATCAAACCCGCCGATCAGACGCTGTCCCCTATTACATTGCCGGTTACAGTGCGGGAAAAAGCCGAGTATGAATGGAAATGGACGCGATTCGGCCAATCAACGTCGAAAAGCAAAAATACGTTTGAAGATTTGGGCAGTGGCGTTTATCGTCTGACCGCCTTGGAGGGCGGCGGCAAAATTACCGGCGATCATGACGGAATAACGTTTTATTATACGGTGCTTGATGCCGTCAAAGACAATTTTACGCTGTCGGCGGACATCAAAGTGATTGAGTATGCCAAAAGTCCGCAAGACGGTCAGGAATCGTTCGGAATAATGGCGAGAGACGCCATTGGCGTTGATGGCGATTCGTCTATATTTGCGTCCAATATCGCAGCCGTGGGCGGTTACAGCGGAGGAACCACCGCCGACAATGGCACGCAATTGTTTGTCAGAACCGGTGTAACCACTCCGGACGGGGCTGGCAGCCAAGGCATTCAGAAAATCATGTTGAAAAACGAACGGCCGGCGCCCAACAACACTTATCCGAATGCCGAATACCGGCTTACATTGGCCAAAACGAACAGCGGCTTTATCGGAAGATTGAATGACGGGCTAATGCAACTCATTTTTACACCGGAAATTATGAATGTGCAGGACGGAAAAATGTATGTCGGATTTTATACCGCACGACTGGCGACCATCGAAGTCAGCAATATTGACTTTTCCGTAACAGCGGCGGAAACTGACGCTCCCCGGATGGAGCCGCCCGCTGCCCCGGTAGCTCCGCAGGTAGAAATTTTATCGCGGGATAAATCGGCGGAAACCGCATATGATTTCATGGCCAAAACGAATGTAAACGGAACCGCGACGTTAAAGTTGGGCCAAAGCGTTCTTGCGCAGAATGTAGCCGTGCAAGCGGGACAAGTGCTGTCCATTCCGACGACATTGGCGGCGCAAACGACAAACAATTTCAGTTTGACATTTATTCCGGATGACACGCAGTATTTGACGAGCTATGACAAACAGATCATCAACTTTTCCGTAAATATGAAAACATACCAGGAAGGCAAAGCCATTTATGTCGCCCCGACGGGAACAAGCCTGGGGACGGGAAGCATGGATGATCCGTTGGATCTCGATACCGCGATCGCTTTTGTTTCCGCCGGTCAGACCATTATCGTGCAGGACGGAATCTATTCGCGCGATACAAGTCTCATCATCGACAAATTTAACGACGGCACGGCTCTTGCGATGAAATCGCTTGTTGCCGCGCCCGGCGCGTCACCGGTTATCGATTTCAACAAGAAATCCGAAGGCGTTGTGCACAGCGGGAATTACTGGCATGTGAAAGGTATCGCGTTTACCCATTCCGCACCCAACACCAAAGGATACACGATTGGCGGAAGCCATAATATTATCGAGCAATGCAAATTTTACGAAAACGGCGATACCGGCTTGCAAATCAGCCGCACGGACATAACGGAAAATGATAAGGCAAAATGGCCGTCCTATAACTTGATTTTAAACAGTGAATCGTTCGATAATATGGATCCGTCGCAAAATAACGCCGACGGTTTTGCCGCCAAGCTTACTTCAGGCGAAGGCAACGTATTCAGAGGCGATATTTCCCACAACAATATAGACGACGGTTGGGATCTGTATACAAAAGCCGGTTCGGGCGCGATCGGAGCGGTGCTGATCGAAGATTGCATCGCCTATCATAACGGCACTTTATCGGACGGGACGGTTGGGAAAGGCGATAAGAACGGGTTTAAGCTGGGCGGCGAAGGAATTTATGTCTCGCATATAATCCGCAATAGCCTGGCCTTTGGCAACGGGGCTGCCGGCTTTACCAGCAACAGCAATCCGGGTGTGATTGCCGAGAATAATATTTCCTTCAATAATGGCGGAAGCAATTTGAGCTTCACGACATATACGAATATTCCCGAGGATTTTACGATTAACGGCTTTGTTTCCTACAGGACGGAAGGTACGGCGAAAGACAATTTCCCGTCGCGATTGAAAGCAAACAATAATTACTTTTTTGACGGTGCCAAATCGGTAAATCTGTCGGGTATAACCCTGACGGATAACAACTTCGCCAGTTTGACACCCGCGTTGCCTTATCAACGGGATGAGAATGGCGATATTATCCGTGGCGATTTCCTGAGATTTCTTGCGCCGACGCCCGCGTCCTCGTCCGATTCATCGAGTGTCTCCCCATCGCAAACGGCAACAACCGATTTGACGGGGAATGAAGACGGCAGCGTTACGCTTAAAGCTCCGGTCAAAGTTGACAATGGCACAGCCACCGTTACGATTGACGGCGATACGGTGAAATATGCCGTTTCGCAAGCAGTAGCGGATGAGCGCGGGCAAAAGATCATCCGCATCGATTTCACGCAAAGCGAAGCGAACACCGCCAAGACTTTAGCCGTAAATCTTCCTGCCGAGGCATTTGCCCAGGAAGCGACATTCTTTGAAATCAAAACAAATGCGGCTACGGTGCTGCTACCGGCCAATATGTTTACCGGTACCGGGATGGAAATCAAGGACAATGTTCAATTGTCGATAAATTCCAGCATGCCGGACGGAGAGTTGCGGGAAAAATTGGGCGACCAGCCCATATACGATTTTTCGATTGCGGTTGACGGCAAAGAAGCTGCATGGAATAATCCCGATGCGGCGGTAAAAGTAGCTATCCCCTATTCGTTATCCGCCGATGAAACCGATGCGGAATTCGTCGTGGTTTGGTACATTGATCCGGAAGGAAATATAATGCCGGTTACGAACGGACATTACGATGCCGATTCCGGCGAAGTTGTCTTTACCACCAGCCATTTCAGCCGATATGTCGTGACCTATCTTCACAAAACATTCGCGGATGTGGCCTCCTCTCACTGGGCCAAGCATGCAATCGATGTCCTGGCTTCGAAAGGAGTGTTAAATGGTGTTTCGGCGGATTCGTTTATGCCGGACCGCCCGGTTTCCCGCGCCGATTTCACAATCATGCTGGTGAAGGCGCTTGGGCTTACCGCCAATGTGGATACAAACTTTGCGGATGTGAAGCCGTCCGATTATTATTACAGGGAAGTCGGGATTGCGCGAAAGCTCGGAATTGTGCAGGGATTCGGGAACGGCGCATTTTTGCCAAAGCAAAATATTTCCCGTGAGGAAATGTTCGTGATGATCGCAAACGCGTTGTCGTTCACCAATATGCACGAACATAGCGGACAAATTGACACTTCCGTGCTTGCCGCGTTTAAGGATTCCGGCCGAATTTCCCCGTATGCGAAAAATAGCATTGCATCGTTGGTGCAACTGGGAATTGTGTCGGGCGACGGGTCTATGCTCAAACCAAACGGCCGTTCCACCCGGGCCGAAGCGGCCATGGTGATATACAAATTGATCAATCTGCATTAAAAATTGCTTGCATTAAAGGCGAATTCAAGAATACAAAAAAAGATTGCGCATTTTGTAGAAAAATGTGCAATCTTTTTTTGCGTCTGGTAAAATTAAGTAAGAGATTACGACCACCAGGCTTTAACTTGAACCGGTTTTTCAGGTTCGTTTTGCGAAAATACTTTTAACATTGCTTTACTTTCTTCCTTGCTTAAATCCGCCGCATTGAAAAGGTTTACAATCGGGGTTTTGCGATCACTTTTGAGGTTTCTTACATGAAATTGCAAGCTGGGAGAAAACTCAACGAATTGCATTTAAACTCCTCCTTACATATATGTATCTATTCAAACGCTATTATACCAAATAATTGTAAAAAAGCGGAGTGAAATTTGTGCATAAAAAAGTTTTTATGGGTTTGATTTTAGTATTATTGCTTGCCGCCCAAATCTGGTTTGCCTATATTACAATGCAACACCCTTATCTAGGGATTAATTTAAGCAAAAATGCCGATGAGTGGACGGTTTCCAGCCTGGATAAAAGTACGGATGGGCTCGTCAAACTGGAAGTCGGTGACCAAATTTTAAAAATTGATGGCGTAAATCCGGACGATTATTTCAGCGCGAAATATTGGCGGACAATCGAACAGGCTGATTCAATCAAAATAATGCGAAATGGCACTCCGCTGATAGTCGATGTTGGAGACGTTCAAAACAGTTTTTCCGTTGGGACGCTTCCGTTGTTGGCAGAAGCCGTATCCTTGTTAATGGCTGTCCTGTTG
Source organism: Bacilli bacterium (assembly GCA_036381315.1). Lineage (NCBI taxonomy): Bacteria > Bacillati > Bacillota > Bacilli > Bacilli bacterium. The sequence goes on from DASVDB010000108.1 coordinate 54,031, forward strand.
TATTTTAAACTTGGCCGCACACCTTCGGCACGATTTCTGGCGCTGGTTTTTTTTATAATCGGTTTGGCGTTTATGAGTCTGGGCGCTTCGGCGCGGGGCGATGCGTTGGGAAAATATTTGATCATTAATGCGGTTTTGCTCACTCCGATTGTATTTTTGCATTTTTTGCTCGTCCTGCTTAGCGAAAAAGGAAACATATCACTGAATGTGCGCTATATGAAATATCTGTATGGCCTTTCATTTGCGCATATGGTTCTATTTCTGGGGCTCTTTTTGCCTGCATTCGCTTATTATATCAATAAATACAATACGATCATTTCTCTTCCGTATTTTGTGTTTGGCATCGTGATCAATTTTTTTGTGCTGATTTATTTGTACCGAAAACACCGACGGAATATTTTGTATTTGTCAACGATTATCAAAACGATATGGGTATCGTTGGTGATTTCGTTCTCGCCCGTCATCATTCTGTCATTTTTGCCGCAAATTATTTTTGGCCAAGAATGGATCGGTTCCATATATACCGCCTGGTTCATCCTGTTTCTGCCGCTTTCGTTTACTTATCTGATCGCAACGGAGCGGTTGTACGACATTCCCAATGTCGTCCGCCGCATCCTGTTTACCGCCTTGATGGCCGTCATTCCGAGCGGAATTATCGTTGCCGCATCCGTATTTTTATTCACGCCGCAAGCCGATATGGAGCGGCTGGCCATTCAGTTTATTCTGATCGAGGCGCTGATTACGTTTATTTTGTATTCGCTTGAATACATTACAACCAAATTGAACAAGTTTATGTTCCCGCACAAGTACTATTTGCAACAAGCGCTAGGAAAAATCGCCCGTGATCTGGCTACGATTTCCAGTCTGCGTGAAATTAAGGAGATTGTCCTCGTTGACATCATGAAAACGCTGCAGGTTTATGGTGTGGCGATCGTGTTTAAATTCACGGAAGAACTGGAGACGATCAGCATCGGGGAAATCGATCTTTGCAAAGTGGAACGGCATATTGCCGATGGACGCTTGAACTGTGACGAATGCACCATTTTTCCCATCAACCGTCACGAGGAATACAGCAGTTTCCTGGTCGTGACGAAAAAGAAAGCAAATACGATGCTTGTGCTGGAAGAGCACGAATGGCTGAATCTGATCATTACCTATCTGTCGGTCAGTCTGGAAAACATCTATCTCATCCGCAAGCTGACGACAAAATTGCATGAGTTTGCCGCGCAGGCGCTTGATGAGCAAACCGCGAGCGAATTTTTATGGTTCCGCAAATCGTTATTCGAACTGTTGGAAAGGGAGCGGCAGCGGATTGCCAATGATTTGCATGACACGACGATGCAGGATTTATTGTATTTGAAGCGCAAGCTTGCCGCCTTGATGAATAAAATGCAGATTACACAGGAAGAGCGCGCCCAATTGAACAGTTTGATCGAATACATTGAGGCCATCAACTCCAACTTGCGGCAAAGCTGTTTTGAGTTGTTTCCGCATTTGCTGCGGGCAACCGGCCTGGTGGATACGATCGAGAAAACGTTGGATATCGAAAATGTTTCAGTACCGTTTCAGATTTATTTTCGTCCGGTTAACGTCAAAGAGATTGAACGGCTTGACATGGAGCAAAAACGCCATTTGTTCCGCATTGTGCAAGAGCTGATCAATAATGCGAAGAAGCATTCCAACGCGACGGAAGTGGCGATTGAACTGGCCGCAAAAGACGGAATGGTTACGCTTTCGTATCGCGACGACGGAATCGGCTTCGATTATATACCCGAACCGGTGCTTGGCAAATCGGGAGTCGGCATGCTGCAGTTGAAAAGCCGTGTCCTGGACCTGAACGGTCAGCTGGATATCAAGTCAAACAAAGGCGGCGGGTTAAAAGTGCGGGTCGCATTCCCGCTGAACGCGACCCGGTCGGCGTAAAAAGAAACGATTGGTTTATGGTCATGGGGAACCTTCCGAGCGGCCATGCAGGCTTTGGTACTCGCCTGGCGGTATGCCGAAATGCTGTTTGAACACATAGGAAAAATGCTTGACACTAACGTATCCAACCTGCTCGGAAACGTCGTATACCTTAATTCCGGGCTTCATGCGAAACAGTCTGGCCGCTTGCTCCATCCGCACCCGGGATAGGAATTTGATATACGATTCGTTTGTCTCCTGATGAAAAATGCTGCTCAAATATCCCGACGATACGCCTATTTTCTCGGCAATCAAGGCGAGGCTGAGCGGCTCGGCATAATGAGCGTTGATATACTCCTTCGCCCGGCTGACCACATCATGTTCGCCCTTCTCTTCAGGTTCAGCCGGAGCATAAATATGTGCGATGTTCGTGAACAACTTAACCACCGCCTCTTTTGCTAAAGGCGTTTCATCCGATGTGGGGAGTTCCCGCAGCAACTTCATCGCCGATTCTTTGCGTTCCCCCGCATCTCCCGGCGACAGTAATCCAAGTCGACGGATCAGATGAACGCCGTATCGTCGCAAGGAAGCTGGCCGAAAATCCGGGAACAGGCCGATATATTCCTTGACCAGCATGGCGATAGCGGCAACCCCGGCGTTTGGCAGTTCCGCCCGCAAAGCCTGTATCGTTTGTTCCCACTTGTTGATGATACCGTTGTCCACATATGGTTTATCAAGGTAGACATAGAGTGTCCCACCACTGTGAACGACCCGGGAAAACAACAATTTCCGCGCCTCCAGGCCGGAAGCCCCGAGCTGAAGCACCTCGTATTTCGGCGTTCCGATCGCCCCCGAAACCGTAAGCCCGGTATGTTTGGCCATCGCGGAAGCAATATCGGCATAAAGCCGCCTCCCGGCAGCCACTAATTCCGCTTCATCGTCTCCGCTAAGCAGAATGTTCGTATTCTGCTCTTCGTCGAGAAAAACTCTCCCCCGCCCACTGCCGTCAGCCAGTTCCTCGGCAATCTGATTCAGAATAAATTGAAACAGTGCGATGTCGCTCGCCGGGACGGACGGCTTGGTCAGTATCGATTCTTCATCCAGTGAGAGCACCATAATCATGCCAAGCGATTCAATCAGACTGATCTTGAACTTGTAAAGCAGCGGATATAGCGCTTTAACTTCCACATGGCTGTCTGTCACGATCGCTTTCAGCAATTGCCGAACCGCCATGCGCCGGGAAGCTTCCGACATATTCCGCATGGCGCGAAAAGCTAGCTCCTGGTCTTTTTCCTGTTCGATTTCCTCCCCGATGCGCCGAACCGTATCGTACAGTTCGTCCGACTGGATGGGCTTCAGCAAATAATCTTTCACGCCGTAGCGTATCGCTTCCTTGGCCAACGAAAATTCATCATAGCCGGAAAGAATAATCATTTTTTGTTTTTTCCCGTTCTCGATGACCCAGCGGCATAAAGCCAAACCGTTCATCACCGGCATTTTGATATCGGTGATGATCAGATCAACTTCTTCATTCATCAGAAAATCCGCCGCTTCCTGCCCGTCCATGGCTTCGCCGACAACTTGCCATGCGGCATCATGCTTGGGCAGCTGCTCCCGCAAAAAAGCTCTTGTCAGCGGCTCATCGTCTACCACCAAGATCCTCATAGATGATCCTCCTTTTTCCCCGTTTGTCTCTTGCCGTCTGGAAGCGGCAGCCGAATGGTTACCGTGGTGCCGGCTCCCGGTTCGCTTTCGATCTTGAGCCCGTATCGCTCGCCGTAACGAAGCCTGATCCGCTGGTGAACGTTGATAAGGCCGACGCCCATTCCCGAGAAGCGCTTTTGCAAATCCGCTGACCCGTTTGCGATTCCGGCTGGGGAATCGAGGGGCTCGGCGATTTTCTGCCGGAGATTGCGTAGTGTTTCCGCGTTCATACCGCCACCGTCATCACTGATTTGGAACATTAAATCGTTGTGATCAACCAGGCTCGCAATGCGAATCGTCGTTTTTTCCCGTTTCGCCTCGCATCCGTGTATCACGGCATTTTCTACAATCGGTTGAAACAGTAAAGGTGGAATCGGCATGTCGTACCATTGCTCATCGATGTCGATCAGGCAAGCCAATCTTCCTTCATAACGGCTGCTTTGGATGCTTATGTAATTCGTCAAAAGCCCGATTTCCTGGCGAAGCGTCACTTCCCGATCCCAGGTCGTAATACTGCGCAAAATGCTGCTCAGCTTATGGATGTGATCGATGGCTTGCTCCTGTTTGCCGGATTGCATCAACAGGCTGATCATATTGAGCGTGTTGAAAATAAAATGCGGCCGGATTTGGTTGTGCAGAGCCTTGAACTGCGCCTCCTGCTGCAGCAGACGGGCTTCGTACACTTCCTTGATCAGGCTCGTATTCCGTTCCAACATATCACTTACTTTGATGACGAGTCCATTAAAAGAAGAACCCAGATAGCCGATTTCGTCACTTCTTCGTTCTGTGAAGCGGACCGACAGATTGCCGTGATTGATTTCCTTCATCAATCGGACGATTGCAAACAGCGGCTTCAGGAAATTGCGAATAAATATCGACAGCACTAGGATGGCGAACAGAGAGCATACTAGCGCGATAACCAGCGTAATGTTGCGCGTCAGCCGCGATTTCTGATTTAATTCGTCCAAAGAATTGACGGCAACGAGCTTCCAGCCAACCCGGGGGATCGACACGGAATTGAGCAGATATCCTTTGCCGGCAATGGTCGTTTGGCCGCCGTTCGAAATCGAGGCGCCGGCAGCGGCCAGGAACGGCTCTATCTGAGTGCCCTTAAGACTGGAATAGATGGTGCTATTCCGATCATCGGTCAGCAACAAACCGCCCTCTTTGCCCATATCGATCTTGTTCAAAATTTCTTCAATGCCGCGATAGTTGGCGTCAACCTTAATCACACCGAGAATCCGCTCCGTATTGCGCGTACTGCGAAGCTGAAGGGCTAACGAAAAAATGGGAAGCTTGCCTCCTGTCCCAACCCGCTGAAGCCTGGCGGGAATAAAAACCGGGTCGCGCGATGAGAGCGCCTTGCGGTACCAGTCGGTTTCCTTGTATTCGGTCTGGGTGTAATCGAACGTTGAAATGCGGCTGATCGAATAGATTTCATTGGTAAAAATGTTCACCTGAAGAATATCGTTGCGCGGGAGTATCATCATTTCGTCAAGAAAATTCTCTATGGTCCACCGCTGTTCCAGTTGTTCGGCTTCCGAAGGCAGCTTCTCTTCTTCAAGGGCGCGCATGACGGCATCGTTACGATAGGGGGATTTGGCAAGGCGAATCAAATCATCCAAATAATTGTCAATATTAAGCGATGCCTGTTCGATAATTTGCTGAACATGATCGCTCGATTCCGCCTCGAAATTGCGGGTGTACTGGGTGTAGGAGAGAATGGATTCCAAAAACAACAAACTCGAAATAATCAAAGCAGTTATGAGCAGAAGTTTGGTCTTGATATGCCAATCCCGATATCTTTTCAGTTTCATGGAGCGAGCCCCTTCCCCAGTGCGTTATTGCGACATTGCCTCTTAGCAATCAATGATAGAATAGAGGAAAGCAGGCCGCAATGCCTAATAAAGCAAACAGAGGATATTCTGAAAAAATCATACCTCCATCCGAAAAATACGGTATTCCTTGATGAGAGCGGGGTCAAGTAAGATAAAAACGTCTAAGCAGTATCCATAAATCATTTAGAGGGGATGAGCGAATTTGCTTAAAAAATGGTTGATAACCACCATCAGCTTAGTACTCGTACTTGCTATGCTGGCAGGCTGCGGAGCGGACAACGGCAAACCGGCCGCAAGCGACAGCAATAGTGGAACGGATAATGACAAGGTGGCTGCCCAGACAGGCGGCGGAAGCAAGGAATCTTCAGCGCCGGCTGAGAAAGTCAAACTTAAGTTTTTTACCGGTAAGGTTGAAACGGTCGATCTGATGAACCAGTTGATCGACAAATTTAATTCAACACACCCGAACATACAGGTGGAACAGGAATACCAGAAAGATGCCAGCAATGTCATTAAGGTCAAATTCGCTTCCGGCGATATTCCGGATATCACCACGGTCGTCATGCAGGATTATATCGACCAGGGCAAGTATCTGGATTTGTCGAATGAACCGTTCTGGTCGAATATTCTGCCCTCCGTCAAGGAGCTGTGTACGGATATCAAGACCGGCAAGCAGTTTAAAGTTGCCACGAACGTGACGATGGCCGGCATCTTTTACAACAAGGATATATTTAATGAACTCGGGCTGAAGGAAGCGCTCACCTGGGACGACTTCTACAACAATCTGAAGGTGATCAAAGAGAAGAAGCCTGATGTTGTCCCGTTGTTTCTTCCCGGCAAAGAGTCGTGGACACTTGGTCATCTCGTCGAATTTATCGCGCATGGTGTGATAAAGCAAAAGTATGGCATCACCGATTCACGCAAAGCGTTCATTTTTAACGAGCAGGATAAACTTGCTTTCGACGCGCCGAACGGCAGCATGGAATCGTTCGCAAGCCGCTTATTGCAACTGAAAAAGGATGGACTGATCAACAGCGACGCTTTAACCGCAACGTATGACAACCAAAAACAAGCGTTTGTTTCCGGCAAGGCGGCGATGATCAGCCAAGGCATGTGGGTTATGGGCGATCTCCTTAAAATGGATCCCAATTTCGCCTCCAAGATCGGATTCAGCCCGTACCCGCCGATTATCGACGGCACAAAACCTGTCGTACTATCGGCCGAGGATTCCGTTTACGCGATTACGTCAGCCTCGAAGCATCCGAAAGAAGCTTTGGAGTTCCTGAACTTTTTGTTCCAGCCGGAAAATTTGCAAGCATACAGCGAGTTCCTGAAATCGCCGCCTGCGTTTACAAATGTGGATGCCGACTGGGGTCCGATCAAGGATGAAGCAAAAGCCGCTTTATCCAAAGGCGCCAATATTCAATTTACCGATTGGCCTTCCGGCTTTTCCGGCGATGATGCCGGCCGCGTCGTGCAGGAGTTGTTGGCGGACAAATATAAAACACCCGCGGAATTCGCCAAAGCGTTCAAGGAATCGTGGGATAAAGCATGGAATGCAACGAACGGCAAGTAATCTTATGCAGTCGTAGCTGAATCATCAATTTCAATGCCCCTTGCCAGAAAGTGGCGGGGGCTCAATCTGAATTACAGGGGAGGCTGTCAGCATGGGGGCCGTTATCGGCAAAATCAATCGTCATCTTCATAAAATTATGGCACTACCGGCCATCATTCTGTTCGCTCTCTTCTTTCTGTATCCGCTCGCGCAGGGAGTGGGAATCAGCTTGACCGATTCAAACGGAGTCACCGCCCCGAACTTCGTAGGGCTTAGCAACTTCTTCAATTTCTTTCATGATGAGCGGGCCAAGACGGATATTGCCAATACGGTGTTGTTCGCTCTCGGGAGCGCGCCGCTTCTCAATATATTCGGCCTTCTTTACGCGCTTCTGCTCGATTCCCGGTTCAAGGGCAATGCTGTCGTGCGGGCTATTGTGTATATGCCGGCGGTCATCAGCCCGCTGATTATGGGTTACATTTGGTATTTTATTTTGCAGCCTGGGCGTGGATTTCTGTTCCACGCTCTGAATCTTCTTTATCCCGGCTTCACTGGCGGCAATTGGCTCGGGCACACCGGCTCCGCACTGGTCGTCATCATTTTGGTGAATGTGTGGCAATATGCCGGTATGACGATGATCATCTATTTGGCCGGACTGCAGTCCATTCCGCAGGAACTCTATGAGGCCGGCGAAATAGACGGAGCCGGTTATTTGCAAAAGTTGCGTTTCATCACGATTCCGATGCTGTACCCATCGATCAAAATTAATGTTGTAACGAATATAATCGGTTCGCTTTCGGTATTTGACATTATTGTGGCAATGACTGATGGGGGACCCGGTTACGCGACAGAATCGCTGAGCTTGTATATTATGCGCATGCTTTACGGCAGTTTCACGGGCTATTCCACGGCAGTGGCGCTGATTTTGTTTATGATTATCGTCGTGCCGGTCTTTTTGTTCTTGAAATTGACCAAAAATAGAGAATACGAATTGTAACGGAGGAAAATGGATGAGAACCGCACTCAAATATGCCGCGGCCGTGGCGATCAGCCTTCTGTCGCTGATTCCGTTTTACGTTTTGCTTTTTTTATCGCTCAATGCTCCTTCGTTCAATTTCTTCGAAGAGTCTTTATTCATGCCTGATTTTTATTTTCACAACTATGCGGAAGCCTGGGTGTCTTCGCATATCGGGCGAGCCATCGGCAATTCGCTGATCATTACGGTCGGATCGGTGGCGCTTAACGTGCTGTTGGCCAGTTCAGCCGGCTATGCCATCGCCAGATTCCGCAATCGGCTGCATCGGGCGATTTTTACCGTCTTTCTGCTTAGCATGATGATCCCGGCAATCATTATCACGGTGCCGCTTTATACGCTAATGCGATCGATCGGCGGAATCAACACGCTATGGGCGATGATTTTGCTGATGGCGTCCACGGTTATGCCCTTCTCCGTGTTTCTATATACCAGCTTTATCCGCGCGATCCCGAAAGAGATAGAGGAATCTGCCATCATCGACGGCTGCACCCATTTCACCGCATTTTTCCGGGTCACGTTTTTTTTTCTCGCTCCCGTTACGTCTGCGGTGGTCATATTGACGGGGCTGCAAATTTGGAACAATTACGGGCAGGCCATCTTTTTTCTACAGAGCCAATCGGTGCAGACGATTCCGCTTGCGATCTCGATGTTTTTCCAACAATATGGAGCCAAATGGAACCTGATGGGGGCAGCCGCCGTAATTGGCGTCCTGCCGCCAATTGTCGCGTTTCTCGCATTTCAACGTTATTTTATTAAAGGCATCATGGCGGGAGCCTTGAAAGGATGATTGGATTGCAGCCTTTTATTCGGGATGTGTATCCGGCCAAGGCGCAATTTGTGGGCAATGAGCCGGTGAACGTCTGCATTGAACTGGAAAATCCGGGTGTTCTGCGGAACATGCGAATTGTGGTGCGAGTGCTCTTTATGGATGAATTAATCGCAGAAAAGACGTTTCAACTCGAAGTGCAAAGCGGCATCCGGCAGCTAGCGGTTCCGGTTGAAGTGCGCCCGGGTGAGGCGGATCTCACCGGATACGGGCTTGACGTTTTCTTGTATGATCGGGAAGTCTGCCTGGACACCCGTTCCACTGCGTTCGATGTGGTTTCCTGTTGGAACAAGTCGATTCGTTACGGGTTTCTCAGCCATTATGATACAGCCGACATGTCCGATGAAACGGATCTTGCCTGGATGCGCAAGCTGCATTTGAATGCCGTGCAGTTTTACGATTGGATGTACCGCCACGATAATCTGATTCCCCCGCATGACGGCGAATTTCAGGATTTAATGGGCAGAACGGTCAACATCGATACGGTCCGGCATAAGATTGCGCTATGCCATCGCCTTGGCATGCGCGCGATCGCATACGGCGCCGTTTATGCCGCCAGCCATGCCTTTCATCGGCGGCATCCCGACTGGGGATTACTGGATGGAAACGGCAATACGCACGATTTTATCGGCGTCTTCAAGATTATGAACATCTCGCCGGAGAGCCCCTGGCATCGCCATATTATCGGGCAATACCGTAACGCGATCGAGCAACTGAATTTCGACGGCATCCATATGGATACATACGGTTTTCCGAAGACAGCGCTCTCCCGCCTGAACGGCGTTCGGAAGATCGAGCGGCTGGATGCGCATTTTCCCGTGCTGATTGATCATTCGCGGGAAGAGTTGGCCAAGTCAAAGCCGGATGTCGGTCTCATCTTCAACAACGTGGGTAATTGGCCGGTTGACGCGGTCGCTTCTTCGGCGCAGGATGCCGTCTACATTGAAGTCTGGAAACCTTACGAGCGGTATCATCATATCCGCGAGCTTATCGAACGGGCGAAGCGCGCGGGACATGGCAAGCCAGTGATTCTGGCCGCCTATCTGCAGCCTTTTCGGCGAAAGCAGTCGGAGCATGTTGCAAAGGCGAACTACGCGGCGCTGCTGCTGACGGCGATAATTGTCTCTCATGGCGGAACCCATCTGCTGTTAGGTGAGAACAAAGGCGTATTAACCGAGGGCTATTATGTGAATCATGCGCGGCTAAGCGACGAATTTGCCGAAGAAATCCGGCGATACTACGATTTTCAGGTGCGGTATGCCAATCTGTTCTATGATGGGGAACTGAAAGACGTCTCCATGACGCATACGGATTGGGACAATGTAGAGTATACATTCTTAGGAAGCCGGTTCAGTTCATATGGTCAAGGCGGCAAAGTATGGACGATTATACGGGAGAAGCCCGGTTTGAAGACGGTGGCGCTTGTTAATTTGCGCGGCAACGATGAGTTTTGGAACAAAGGCAAAAACAAACCCCCCGTTCAATACAATCTGGAGGTTCGAATGCTAATCATGGGGAACGTGCAAAGTGTCTTTCTCGCTTCGCCCGACGAGCACATGGGACGCCCGCAGCAAGTCCCGTACCGCATAGAAGCGGGAAAGAAAGGAGCGGAGCTGGTTGTGACCATTCCGCGCCTTTCCGTCTGGTCGCTGCTCACCGTCCGGCTGGCAGAAGAAGAATAGCACCCCAACAACAATCCTGCTTGACCCAAGAATGTGAAGACGCTTTTCGGCAACAGAGTATAAGTAAAGCGCAAAAGTGCACGTTAATTTTTTAAAAAAAGTCAGTTTTTTCGATTATAGCGCAGGAATGCACGTTAAATTTTGCTAACTGCCTTTTCCGGAAAATATAGTGCGGATTTGCCCTTCATTATGAATTTTTTTTCAAATTCCAAAATTATCGTGCAGATTTGCCCTTCATTTTTGACGAAGGAACTTTCGCGCACAATAAAACGTCCGGCATTTTTTCGAACGTTTTTTTAAACCCGGGAAGAGTTGAGGGAGATCAATACCGGATTTTTCATTTGGTTTCCATATGCCGGCCTAAACCCGCCGCCTTTAGGCGGTCATCTTCCAGCACTTGCGCTTTATAAACGTTAAAACTCACTGCGCAACGCCAAAACGGAGGGGGACTGCCTTCCCGCGCAACGCCAAAACAGGGAACCGCCTCCCTGTACAAAGTTTCCTCCACAACAATCACTGCACTTCCTTCCCTGCACAGCGCTAACGGACGTAGCAGAGGCTATTTGCCGAAAAAAGGCTGGGCAAAAATTTTAACGTACGCTTGAGCGGCTATTCGCCTTATTTTTACCTGAATACCGCTCAAAATGCTAAAATAAGCGCGCCTACGACCGTTAAACTTTAAAACCGGGCGTAAAACCCAAAATAGCCTCTGTCACGTCCGTTAGATCCGAAAACTCCTTAATACGAAGTTGCAAGCCGGCAAATCGACTGGGCTTCAAAGCTAAAATGCCGCAGTCCGCCGAACCGGTTGCGTTCCGTCAGCGGGCTAGAAAGGCCGCAAGCCGGCAAACCGACCGTGGTTTTGCGGATGAGTTACGGCCGAGTTTTCGTCGGCGAGCTTTAGGGGGCTTTAGCCACAGATTGCTTTTCCGCGAGACTCTAGCCTGAACAGGCGGCTTTCGGCCGCTGGCAAGAACCTGCCGGTTTTAGCCGGCAGTCGTTTAGTTGGATTTTGTCCAATTAAATTTTCCGATTTCACCCTTGCAAAAGGAATTAAGTGGATTTCATCCATCTAATTCAGGCGATTTTCAATAATTTTGCTGATTTCATGTAAAAATAGTTGGACAAAATCCAATTAAACATTCCATTACAAAATATTCCTCGATAATAGTTGGATAAAATCCAACTAAATTCCAGCGTAACCAATCCTCATCCACTTATTCAAAACACTCCAAGTTTGCCGATCCGCCCGATTGCCTCGCGCAGCCTTTCTTCCGTCGTCAAAGGGCCAGGGCGAAGGAACATACCCTTCGCCATTCGCGCCAAAACCGCTGCCCGGCGCGACCACTACGTTTGCCTGCGAAATCAACAGTTCGGCGAACTCCGAGGATGTGTAGGGGCGCGGAACAGGCAGCCAGGCAAAAAACGATCCGGCCGACGGCCGCGCATGCTGGCTGACTGCCACGCATGCTGGCCGATGTCGCGCAAGGCCGCAAACAACGTGTTGCGACGCGTTTTTTTATATTCACAGGATCGCCATCGTTTGCCGATGAACTTGTGCAATTTTTCACAGAATCGGTTAAGACTGAGTATCTATAATGGTTACAATTTCTAGGAGGAATAGGGGGTGCAAACGTTATGAAATGTTTCGAAAACGAAATGCGCTGGAAAAACGCGATCGTCTTCATCGTCTTTTTCGGTTTGGCATTCGGCGTAAGCTATGCGATTTATTCCAACCACGGGCCTAAGCAAGACGCCGCTGCGGCAAATACTGCGGCCGCTCCGGGCGACGGGCAAGCGCAGGCTGCAGCGACCGCACAGCCGGCCGCGACCAAAGACGGCGAAATATTTGTCAAACGCAATTGCGTTGCCTGCCACTCCATTTCTTCGCTTGGGATTCACGCCGGGCAGGTAGGCCCGGATTTGTCGCAGGCGTATGTTACGGTGAAAGACAAACATGGCGTTGCCATCGAGGAATTTTTGAAAAAGCCGACCAGCGCCGTCATGTCAGGGGTGTTGGGCGGCGATCCGCTTAGCGACGAAGATTACAAAGCGGTATTGGCGGCCCTGAAAAAAGCCGCGGGCCAATAACGAGGAAAGGGGTTCGTTCACTTGCGAAAATCATTCCCATTTACGCCGGCATTAATCGGATTACTTGCCGGGATATTGGTTTTCACCCTGTTGTTTGCCGATTTCGGCGGCAAACAAGCGGCGGATCGCGCTGTCGCCAAGGGGGACGCCGAAAAGGTGTATGTGCCGTTCGGGCAAAAGGACGATTATTACTTGTTTGCTTCGGGCGGCCATTCGGGCCAGTTGTTCGTTTACGGTGTACCGTCCATGCGCCGTATCCGCACCATCCCGGTGTTTTCGCCCGATACCGCGACCGGTTACGGTTTTGACAAAGAAAGCCGCGACATGCTGGGCGGATACACGTGGGGGGATTTGCACCACCCCGCATTGTCGGAAACAAACGGCGAATACGACGGCAAATACTTGTTTGCTACCGACGTCGCCAACAATCGGGCGGCGGTTCTCGATCTAACGACTTTCACCACCATCGATATGTTGCAAACGCCCAATACGGTAGGCCCGCACTGTGCGGCATTCGTAACGGAAAACACCGAATATTTGTTTTTGCCGGCCCGTTTCTCCGCTCCGCTGGGGCAGGAATATGCGCCGCTTGACGATTTTCAGGCGAAATATAAAGGCGTCATGTCTGCCGTCCAGTTTAACGAAAAAACAAGGAAGCTCGAGCTGGCCTATCAGGTCGCGTTGCCGCCGTGGTCCTATGATCTGTCCGACGCGGGGAAAAAGGTATCCGGGGATTGGGCGGTGCTGACAACGTACAACACCGAAGAAGCCACATCCAATTACGAGATCAACGCATCGCAGAAAGATCGCGACTATATCGTCCTGTTCAATTGGAAAGAGCTTGCGAAAAAGATCGATGACGGCCAGTACGAGATGGTAAACGGCGTGAAAATGATCGATCCGGCCAAACAAACAGGCGGCATTTACCTTGTGCCGGTCGCCAAATCCCCGCACGGCGTTGACGTGACTCCGGACGGCAAGCGGTTTATCGCTTCCGGCAAGCTGGCGCCGGCAATGACGGTATTTTCGTTTGAAAAAGCGTTTGCCGCCATCAAGAACAAGAAGTTTTCCGGCTATGAAGAAGGGCTGCCGGTTTTGGATTACAACTCCGTCATGGAGCGCGAAGTGAATCCCGAGAACGCGCTCGGCCCCTTGCATACGCAATTTGACGATCAGGGAAATGCCTATACGACGATGTTTATTTCTTCGGAAATTGTGAAGTGGGACGTGAACACCGGGGAAACGCTCGACCGCATTCCGGTGCAATATTCGCCCGGCCACGCCGTGTCGGCTGAGGGAGACAGCATAAGCCCGGACGGCAAGTGGATTGTCGCCCTGAACAAATTGGCGAAAGACAGCTATTTGTCGGTAGGGCCGTCGCATCCGGAGTCGATGCAGCTCATTGATTTGTCCGGAGACAAAATGCGCATCATCGCCAGCGTTCCGGTCGATCCCGAGCCGCATTACGCGCAAATGATCAAGGCGGACAAAATCCATACGATCAATGTTTACCCGCAAGACGAAAAACGGCCTGATTCGGTATGGAGGCAGGAGGATGCGCGGATTGTGCGCAAAGATGGCGAAGTGCATGTTTATGGCATCGCCATGCGGTCAAAGTTCGTATTGGATGCGAAAGCGAAGCGCAAAGACGTGATTGAAGCGCGGCAAGGCGACAAAGTGGTCGTTCACTTGACAAACATTGATCTCGATGAGGATATAACGCACGGTTTCGGCATTAACGATTATAACCTGAATATGGAAGTGCAGCCGGGCGAGACCAAGACGCTGGAATTTATCGCCGACAAGGCGGGCACCTTCCCGTTCTACTGCACCAACTTCTGTTCGGCTTTGCACCAGGAAATGTCGGGTTATCTTTTGGTGGAACCGAAATAAGCCGTTTGCTTCAGGGGGAATCATGATGCCGCGAAAGCTGTCCAAAATCGACGCGCTCGCCGTTTTTGCCGCGGCGCTGATGGTTGCCGTAACGATATTTTTGCCGTGGTGGGGTTTGACCTTTTTCGCGCCGCAATATCCGGAAGGGCTGCGCATTATCGTATACCCGTATAAAATGGTTGGGCGCATCGACATCATTAACGGGCTGAACCATTATATCGGCATGCAGCCATTCAGCGAAGATACGTTTCCGGAATTGCGCTATTTGCCCGCCGTTATCGGGGCGCTGGCAGGATTGACGCTGATTGCGGCCATTGTCCGGCGCGCAAAATTGTTATATGTCGTTATTGGAGTATATATTATCGGCGGGCTGGCCGGGATATGGGACATTTACCGTTGGCTGTCCCGATTCGGCTTAAATCTCGACCCGCGCGCGCCGATTCACATTAAGCCGTTTATACCGCCGATTCTTGGCGCAAACCGCATCGCCAACTTTGTAACGCACAGCTATTTCACGTATGGTTCGATACTTCTGGGCCTCGCGTTTCTCTTGTTGCTTGCCGCCGCCATTCATCATCGGAAAAGCGGTAAACGGCCATGAAGCGCATCAGTATATGGATAATCGGTTTGCTGTGCCTCCTCGCTGTTATTTGGCCGGAGCACGGCATGGGAAAAGGGGCTCCGCGCCCGGCGCCCGGTTCGCCCGAATCGGCGCCAAGCGGCGGCAAGGGGGCGTCTGTCAGCGCTTCGTTGCAGCAAATGATTGACGCCGCGCCAGCGGGAGCGGTGATCAAATTGCCTGCACAAACGTTTGCGGGAAATGTAGTCATTGACAAGCCTTGCCAATTGATCGGAACGGACGGCACGACAATCCGCGGGGACGGAACCGGAAATGTCATCACAATCCGCGCCTCCCATGTGCTCCTGGAGCGCCTTGTCGTTGAACATGGCGGCACGGACCGCAACTCGGCGGAAGAATACGCTGCGGTAAAAGTGTCGGGCGCGACGGATACAACCATCAAGTCGCTGTTTATCGCCGATTCCTATCACGGCATTTATCTGAAAAACAGCGACGGCAATGTGATCGAGAATGTAACGGTGCAGGGGGCGGGAAGCGCGGAAATCGCCAGCCAGGGCAACGGCATCCAGCTCGTGCATGCGAACCGCAACAAACTTGTGAACAACAAAATCACAGGGACGCGGGACGGCATTTACTTTTACTACGCCGACCACAATTTAGCCGAAGGCAACCGCATCAGCGGCACTCGTTACGGCTTGCATTATATGTATGCGAACGGTAACCGTTTTTGGGCGAACCGCTTTACCGGCAATATTGGCGGAGCGGCCATTATGCTGTCCCGGAATATCGAACTTTCCGCCAACCAATTTTCCGGGCAAAACGGCACGCAAGCGTTCGGGATTCTGCTTAAGGAAAGCGAAAATGTCCAAATCGGCGGCAACCATTTTTCGGAAAACCAGCGCGGGTTGTATATCGATAATTCCTTTAACTATAAAATTACCGGAAATACGTTCGCGCACAACAAGATCGGCGTGGAAATCTGGGCGAGCGCGGCCAATGGGGCGTTCAGCCAAAACCGCTTTGTGCGCAACGCCGTTCCGGTCGTCGCTGTTGGCGGCGCGGGAACAAACGCCTGGAGCGAACATGGGCGGGGCAACTTGTGGGCGGAAGAGCCCGCGCTTGATTTGAATCGGGACGGACTTGGCGATGTGCCCGTGCAATACAAATCGTCGCTCGGGCGGCTGATCAAGGAAAGCGAGCTTGTTTACCTGTTTCTCGGCAGCCCGTCCGTGCGCATTTACGAAGAGATAAACCGCCTGCTGAACAGGCAGGACATCATGTTTACCGATCCGCACCCGCTCGCGGAGCGTGCGGGGATTCACCCGGCGGCTATTTTCGCGGCTGTGGCGGGTGCAGCGTTGCTGTCGACTTTCTATGTGATTCGGCGCAAAAGGAGATGGGGCTGATGGGCGCATACATCGCATACATTTGGAAGGAATGGCGGGAGGCGCTTCGGGGGAAAGGTTTTTGGCTGATCATGGGGCTTTTTGCGTTGCTGTCCGTCCTTATGCTGTGGCAAGCGCGTACGTTTCCGGCGGAGCAGGGCTTGAAGCTGTATTTGCTGTCCCTATATGAATTGGAGGTTTACCTTGTTCCGCTGCTCGCCCTGTTTTTTTCGGCCATGTCCGTTTTGCAGGAGAAAGAACAGAAGACGATGCTGCTGCTTGTTGTGAAACGGGAGAAGCCGGCTACTTTTTTATGGAAAAAAGGCATTGCCGTACAATTTACGATTTTGCCCTCGGTTTTGCTGCTTAAGCTCGTGTTGGTGTTGCCGCTCAAGATTCTGTTTGCCTTTGCCTGGTCCGGGTATTTGCCGTATGTCGCGGTGTTGCTTGCGCTATGGCTTGTGTTTAATCAAATGGGCGTTGCCGCCGGCGCGTTTTGCGGCAACAAAATGCAACTGGCGGGCGCGGCGGTTGCGCTTTGGTTTTTGTTTGTATTTGCGGCTGATACCGTTTTGCTTTATTTACTGCCAACCGTGACTGCGGAAAATATGGCGCTTTTTTCGACCCTGTATTTTATCGATCCGCTGCACGCCTTGCATTTTTATCTGGAAACGGCGTTCGGCTTTTTCCCGCTGGAGCATATGTCGAGAGTGATGAAGCAAATGGTGATGCTTTCGCCCGCCGCGTATGTGGCGCTTGACCTGGCGGTTTGGCTGCCGCTGTTGTCGGCGCTTGCCGTGTTCGCGGGAAGGAGGGTTGCGCAGCAATGATCGTAATTCGCGGATTATCCCAGGCGTATGGAGGCAATACGGTGCTGGACCATGTCGACCTTACCGTTGCCAAAGGTGAAATTTGCGCGCTCATCGGCGGCAACGGAGCGGGGAAAACGACGCTGTTCAGGTCGTTGCTCGGGCTGATGCCGGTCAGACAGGGAACCGTCACGCTGGCCGGCATCCCCCACCGCCGCCGTGAATGGAAACGGCATGTCTCGTTTTTGCCGGAGAAGTTTCAACTGTATCCGCTTTTGACCGGCGAGGAAAATGTGCGGTTTTTCGCTTCTTGCGGCAGGCAAACGGTAGATTTTGCCCAAATCGAGCGCGTGTTAAGGCAAACGTCCCTTTGGGACGACAAGGACAAGCTTGCGCGCGATTTTTCAAAAGGGATGCTGCAGCGTCTCGGGCTTGCGGTGATGCTGTATGAACAGACAGATATCTGGATTCTCGATGAACCGACAAGCGGCTTGGATCCCAACGGCCGCGAAGACATTTTGGCGCTCATCGGCGGTTTGCGCGATAAAACGGTGCTGTTTTCGACGCATGATGTTTCCGAGGTTAAGCGTGTCTGCACGCATGTTGCCGTGCTGTCCGGCGGAAAAATCGCAAAATCCACGGCAGCCGATTTTTTGCGGCAGCAGAAAGGGGATCGTGGATGAATACACGGATTGTTCTCCATGCGGTTGCCGCCGCAATCTGCGCCATGCTGCTGGCCGTTTTGCCAGGCTGCGGATCGTCCGGGCAATGGGAGGCCGCGCTTGCCGTACCGCCATCATGGCAGCCGGGCAAGGCGCTGCCGCTTGTTTTGACGGTAACGGAACAGGGGAAGCCGGCTGCTCATCTGTCCATCACCGCGCGGCTGGAGATGGACAGAATGGAGCATGACGCCATCGCCCTGTCATTTACGGAGAAATCTGCCGGCCGCTACGAGGCTTACGCGATGCTGCCGATGGGCGGAGATTGGATCGCGGCTTTGCAACTTGCGAAAGCGGGCAAGCATGAGGAGCATGTGATCGCATTTACGGTAAAATCCGGACGATAAGCGATTCGGGCGAGCCAACCCAATGAATCGGAGCAAATCAACGCTTTCCGCCGTGTTCACATAACGCGGCCGGAAGGCGTTTTTTTTTTGGAATTTTATTATTTCTAAATTTATAGTATTGACAACATCCAAACCGCTTATTACAATTGTAACATATCAGAACAAATGTAACAGTCGTATTCGCATTCAGACAGCACAAGGAGAGATGACCATGTTGGGGTTAAATCGGAAATTGGCGGCGCTGGCCAAAGACGGCGGCTATATTCGGGTTGGATTGATCGGCGCCGGGCAGATGGGAAGAGGAATGATCTCGCAAATTTCCGGCATGCAAGGCATGAAGGTTGTGATCGCCGCCGACTTGTTCGTCGACAATGTATTGAAAGCGTTTGCCCTATCGGGAGTAAAACCGGCGGACATGCGCGAGATCAATGACCGGGATCAGGCGGACAAATGGATCGCTTCCGGCGGAGTGGTGGCGACCACCAATGCGGACATGCTGCCGCATCTGGATCAAGTCGACGTGATCGTGGACGCTACCGGAATAACGGATGTGGGAGCAAAAGCGGCATGGAACGCCATCCTGCGAAAAAAACATATCGTAATGCTGAACGTGGAAACCGATGTGACGATTGGTCCGTTATTGAAAAAAATGGCGGACTCCGCCGGAGTTGTCTATACGGGATCAGCCGGCGACGAACCGGGCGCAATTATGGAACTGTTTGATTTTGCCCAGGCGATCGGGTTCGATATTATCGCGTTGGGCAAGGGCAAAAACAACAAATTGAATCTCGCGGCCAATCCGCAAACAACCGCGGCGGAGGCGGCGGAGAAAGGCGCCAGCCCGAAGATGCTCGCATCGTTCCAGGACGGTTCCAAGACAATGGTGGAGATGACCGCCGTTGCCAATGCGACGGGCTTTGAACCGGACATTCCGGGAATGCACGGGCCGCAAGGCGAGGTAAAAGACCTGCCGAATTTGTTCCGGCTGAAAGAAGAAGGCGGGATCCTGAACAAACGGAAAATCGTCGATTTTGTAAACGGCGTGGCTCCTGGAGTGTTCGCGGTCATCACCTCGGACAAGCCGGAAGTACTGGCTGAATTGAAATATTTGAAAATGGGCGAGGGTCCCTATTACGCATTATACCGCCCTTATCATCTGACCAGTTTGGAGACTCCGCTGACCATTGCCAGAGCCTATTTTTACGGGGAACCGACGATCGCGCCATATTACGGACTTGTTGCGGAAACGGTGGCTACGGCGAAAAGAAATTTGCGCGCGGGCGAAGCGTTGGACGGAATCGGCGGCTTTACCGCTTACGGGAAAATTATGACCGCGGCCGATCGTCAAGCGGCAAATGCATTGCCTTTGGGGTTGATCGGGCCGAACGTCCGCATGAAACGGGACGTCCCGCAAAACAGTGTGATCACGTACGACGATGTGGAATTCACTGAAAAGAACATGATATTGCTATTGCGCGAGTTGATGATGCAGAACTTGGCTTAATCAAAGGATGGTTACATGATGACGCAGGCAATTTGGCATATTGACGTTTGGCATTTGACTTTACGGCTTGGATTGTCGTTGGTACTGGGTGGCTTGATCGGGCTTGAACGCGAGATTAACCATCATCCCGCCGGCTTTCGCACTCATATACTCGTCTGTATCGGTTCTGCGTCCATCATGCTGTTGTCCATTTACGGTTTTTCCGAATTTGTCAAAGAAACCAACGTGCGAATCGATCCCGCCCGTATTGCGGCGCAAGTTGTAAGCGGTATCGGGTTTTTGGGCGCCGGCACCATTTTGCGCAACGGATCTTCCGTTTCGGGTCTGACAACGGCAGCGTCGCTTTGGGTTACTGCCGGAATCGGCTTGTCGGTGGGCGCCGGGCTTTACAATGCCGCGTTGATTACCGCGGCGCTCGTCCTGATTTGTCTGTTTCTGTTGAATAAATTCGGCAAAAAATTAAACAGCATGCGGGAGCAGGCTATGCTTATCACAATCGGGGATGACGCCGACCGGATCGGCGAAGTGGTAACCGGATTGGAATCCGCCAACATTCAAATACTGAAGATGACTGTTACCCGCGATGCCGACACATGCAAACACATTATTCGCTGCGTATATCAGCCCGAACGCGGCCAAGATAATATAGAGAATATTCTGGCGACCCAGATTGGCGGCTTGTCGGGCGTACAAACAATCCAGTTCGAACGCGGAGCAACGAAAACGCTATCGTTGCATTGAGCGCTCCGAATCGCGGCGGGTATTCATGAAAGGGGGTGATGGAAAGTCCCGGGAGGAAAACAGTCCGATGTGAGTAAAGTGCAGACAGTACGGATTTTAAAAGCCTGTCCGATGATTTGAAAAAAAACAAAAAGGGTGAAGAATATGAAAAAAGCAGGGTATCTGTTATTGGCGCTGGTCCTTATCTTTGTGGTCGCAGGATGCGGCAACAAATCAGATCAAGGAGCGCAAAGCACGACCGCTCCGCAAAGCACCGCTTCCGGCGATACACAAAATACGCCCGCGCCGGCTGAGGAAAATGCGACAATTAACCTGTACACTTCCGAATCGCAAGATTTGGTAAACGAAATGGTAAACGATTTCAAAGCCGCAAATCCGGGAATCGATGTGAATATTTTCCGTTCCGGCACAGGTCCGGTCATCTCCAAGATTCAGGCCGAGATGGGTGCGGGCGGCATTCAGGCGGATGTAATCTGGTTCGCTGATATCGATTTCTTCGGTCAACTTGCAGAAAAAGGACTGCTCGAAGCGTATAATTCACCTGAGGCCAAAGACCTCGATCCGCGCTATGTATATGATGGCGGTAAATATTATGAAGTAAGACAGATCTTCAACGTAATCGGATACAATACGAACAAAGTGAAGACGGCGCCCAAATCATGGAAAGACCTGGCTGATCCGTCCTTGAAAGGAAAAGTCGCCATCGCCGATCCGAACTATTCCGGCGCTGCATTTTTCACGCTCGCCACATTTGTCAACGACCAGAATCTTGGTTGGGATTATTTCAAAAGCCTGAAAGCGAACAACACCAAATTTGAACAATCCAACGGCAATCTGACAAGCAAAGTGTCTTCCGGGGAATATTCCGCCGTGTCCGTGGTCGACTTCATGGTGCGAAACGCCAAAAATTCCGGTTCTCCCGTCGACACCGTATGGCCGAGCGAAGGTGCCGTACTGATTCCGACACCGGTAGGCATTATCTCTTCTTCGCAACATAAGGAAGCGGCCAAGAAATTGATCGACTATTTCTTGTCCGAAGCCGGTCAGAAATTCTTTGTCAAACAAGGTTATATTCCGGTTAAAGACGGAGTAGGTGTACCGGAGGGCGCGCCAAACCTTAAAGATATTAAAATTTACCCGCTGGCCACCGAATTTATGAGCAAAAACCGTGATAATCTGAAGAAGACATTTGGAGAGATCTTTGAGACAAAATAAGACACCTGGCAAACCGGTGGGAGAGGAATTGAATGGCATGATGAGTAAATCCAGAGGAAAACTCAGTTGCTCGTCACAGGGAAGCATGCTGGATATGGCAATCATCGGACCGCGGCTTGTCTGGTGGGGCACCATTGCACTGATGGGGTTCACCGTTTTTTACCCGTCTGTCCTGCTGGTAGTCGAAAGTTTTCGCACAGGGCAAGGAACTTTTACATTGGATATGTACAGAACCTTGTTCCGGGATCCGGAAATCTTAACGAGTATGTTTAACAGCCTGAAAGTTGTCGTTCCCGCGACGCTTATCGGAACTCTATTGGGGGTCGTCCTGGCATTTATCGTTGCCAGGACGGACATCCCGGGCAAAAAACTGTGGCAAAGTCTGATTGTCACGCCCTATCTGATTCCGCCGTTCGTCGGAGCGATTTCCTGGACGTATTTGCTTGGCCCCGTAGGTTTGGTAAACAACCTGTATATGAGCTGGTCAGGCGCAACGGATCCGCTTATTGATATCTATAGCATCGGCGGCATGATTTTCGTCATGTCGTTGTACGGGTACGCTGTCCCTTATATCGTCGTATTGCCGGCCATCCAGAAAATCGATTCCGCGGTGGAAGAAGCCGGCAGAATATCCGGAGCCACACAAAGGCGAATTATGAAAGACATCACGTTGCCGTTGATCTTGCCTTCCATCATGGGCGGAATGCTTCTTTTGTTCATGAATTTGCTCGCCGATTTCGGCATACCCGCCGTATTGGGTACTCCGGAGCGGATCAGCCTGATGACGACGCAAATTTACAAAGCGATTCTGAGCCCTGATATGCCGAACAATTTGCAGATTGCTTCCGCAAACTCCATCTTGCTTGCGCTGTTCGGAATCATCGGGCTGCAATTGTACGACAAAACGATCAAATCAAGCAAATACGCTGTAATCAGCGGTAAAAGCGGGTCAGGGGAAAACACCAAACTGGGCAAATGGAAAATTCCCGCCGTGCTGTTTCTGGCATTTGTTTTTCTGGTCACTTCCGTTGCCCCGATCGGAGCCGCCCTGTATACTTCTTTGATTAAAGCTGTGGGCGCCGGGGCGTCTTGGGCCAATATCACATTGCACAACTATGTAACTTTGTTTCAAATCGAGTCGATTAAACGCGCGCTTCTTAACAGCTTTTCCCTGGCGGCGATTTCCGGATTGGCGATTGCCGTACTCAGTCTCCTGTTATCCTATATGATCATCAGGGAGAAAATGATCGGCAGCAAGGTTGCGCAAACTTTGGTCGCCCTTCCGTACGCGGTTCCGGGAACGATCGTCGGTTTGGCGATGATTCTCGCCTTTGCCAAGCCGCTTCCGGTAGTCGGATG
The DNA here is from genome assembly GCA_036381315.1 of Bacilli bacterium. NCBI lineage: Bacteria > Bacillati > Bacillota > Bacilli > Bacilli bacterium. The sequence goes on from DASVDB010000108.1 coordinate 77,217, forward strand.
GCAGTTGTACAGCACGTATTGGATTTTGCTTGTTGCGTATCTCGCCCGTTTCATGAACCTGGGGATGCAAACGATCTCCGGCGCGATTACGCAAATCCACCCTTCCTTGGAAGAAGCAAGCCGTATTTCGGGAGCGTCGCAGATGGCAACGTTCCGCAGAATATTGCTGCCATTGTTAAGACCAAGCTTTTATGCCGCATTTTTTCTTGTCATGATGCCGGCCCTGGGCGAAATCACGTTATCCTCGTTGCTTTGGTCGGTTGGAAATGAAACGATCGGCGTTGTCGTATTTTCATCCCAGGAGGAAGGAAAAATTGTTATAACCGCAGCGCTTGCCATTGTTCTGATCGCATTTGTGATCGGCATCAACATCTTGACGAAATTATTCAGCAAGGGAAAAGTTGGGATATAAATCACGACTGGGGCACGATTCGGGGAGGATGCCATGGGTACGTTACATTTGGAAAATGTCAGTAAAATATATAAAAATCATGCTGCCGTCAATAAAGTCAACTTTACGATCAACCGAGGCGAATTTGCCACCATCGTGGGGCCTTCCGGCTGCGGGAAAACGACAACCCTGCGCATGATTGCGGGATTTATCGAACCGACGGAAGGCAACATCACGCTGGACGGCGATCAATTGGTCGACACGGCGGGAAAGAAATTTTTGCCGCCGGAGCGGCGCGGCATCGGGATGGTTTTTCAATCCTATGCGGTGTGGCCGCATATGAACGTGTTTGACAATGTCGCCTATCCGCTCAAATTCCGTAAACTCAGCAAAAGCGATATCAGGCAAAAGACGCTGGAAATTTTGCAGGCGGTGCATTTGGGCGATTTCGAAAAGCGTTTTCCGCATGAATTGTCCGGCGGACAGCAGCAACGGGTGGCGCTTGCCCGCGCGCTCGTGATGGAACCGCGCCTGTTGCTTTTGGACGAGCCGCTGTCCAATCTGGATGCGGCATTAAGGGAACAAATGCGCATCGAAATCAAGGAAATCCAACGGAAAATGGGCGTGACCATCATCAATGTCACGCACGATCAGGTCGAAGCCTTGACCATGTCGGATAAAATGATTGTCATGAACAAAGGGGACGTTGTGCAAATCGGCACCCCGCAAGAAATCTACAATCAACCGGCCAATTCTTTTGTGGCGAGGTTTATCGGTTCCGCCAACGTTATTCCGGCAACGCACGTCGGCGGCAATAAAGCGGACGTGATGACGGTTAAAATTCTGGATGTGCATGTTGAAGTGCCGCGGCGAAAAACGGACCAGTTGACCGGTCTTTTGGCGGTGCGGCCGCAGCATATCCGCCCGGACGAGAAATCGCAGCTTAGAGGCCAAATTGTCGGCAAATTGTACCAGGGAGATCGCGTGGAATATATATTGCGCGTTAAAGACGAGAAGATCACGTTTTTCGTAAACGCAAACGAGGGTTACGACTTCAATCTGGATGACGAAGTGGGAATCGCGTTTACGCATGCCGTGTGGCTGGATAATTGACGCAAACGCCGACAAAGCAAAAAACAACTTGAGGGTGAGAGCGGTGAAGATTACCATACTAGGCTATTGGGGCGGCTATCCCAGTGCGGGCGGAGCAACGGCTGGATACCTGATTTCCACTGACGAAGGCAATATTTTGCTTGATTGCGGCAGCGGGGTAGTCAGCAGATTATATTTTTATGCGAATGTCGAGCACATTTCCGGTGTTGTTTTATCTCATCTTCATTACGATCACATCGCCGATATCGGCATTTTGCAATATGCCGCGGTCGGTGCCTTGCGCAACGGACGGATGAAAGAGAAACTCAGCATCTATGCTCCCGCCGAGCCGGCGGAGCAATTTCAAAAGCTGCATGGCAGCCATTCGGATGTATCCGTTATCGATCCGCAACAGTCAATTGCCATTGCGGGCGCCGATATCCGCTTTCTTCCGGTAAAGCATACGATACCTTGTTATGCCGTGAAAATCCAATACCGCAACAAGACGCTCGTATATTCGGCGGATACGTCCTATACCGATGCTTTGGCCCACTTTGCCGAAAACGCGGATATTCTGCTATGCGAGGCGACAATTTGCCAGGGAAGCAAGCACACAACCGGAGAAGGCCATATGGATGCCGCCCAGGCGGGTATGATCGCCAAAAAAGCAAACGTCGGCAAATTGGTGCTTACGCATCTGCCGCATGACGGCAATTTCGAATTGATGAAAGATGCCGCGATCAAGGAATTCAACAAGGAAGTTTATGTCCCTCCTTTGCACGACACTTTTTTATTGTGAGCAAAAGTCGGAGAATGAAAACGTGAGACAAAGGAGTGGAGTTGGCAATGTATCGCTTGCTTGCTTTGGATATGGACGGGACGCTGTTAAATAAACGGAAAATCGTAACCGATACGGTTAAGCAGGCTATCAGGAGCCTGCTTGTCAATGGGACTTATGTGACGCTGGCTTCCGGCAGGTTTCCCGCCTCGGTTTGGCTGCATGGCAAATATTTGGGGTTGAATGCGCCGCTTGTTGCCCTGAATGGAGCGGTATTGCTCAATCAGGTGGACGGCGCGGTGCTGCACGCTTCCCCGTTGCCGCAAGAAATTGCCGTCCGCATCGCGGAATTTGCCGAGCAAGAACAAACCTACGTGCATTTTTACGGGTACAACACCTTATTTGTTGAAGAATTGAACGAGATGAATGCGGCTTGGCCGCTCGCAAATGTCGTTGTTTCACCGGATCTCGAGCTGACCGAAAGCAATTACCGCGGCCAGGTCCATATGATTCAGGTGAATCCGGTCGGCAGATTGCCGATTTTTTTGCGGAATTACACGGGTCCCATCTATAAAGCGACAATCATCGATCAAAATCCGGATAAGGTTGACATAATGTGCGCGTCGCTATCGCAATGGCCGGAAATAGCGGTTTTTCGAACCGGCCGCAAAAGATTCGACATTAATTTGCAACATGTGAGCAAACGATCCTGTTTGGAAAAGTTATGCGCCGATTTGCGGATTGAGCGCAAGGAAGTAGCCGCCATCGGCGATTTTGACAACGACATCGACATGCTGAGCTGGGCGGGGCTTGGCATCTGCATGGGCAACGGAAACGAAAGCACAAAAAGGGCGGCGGATGACACGACCGCATCCAACGAAGAAAACGGCGTTGCCGTTGCCATTCGGAAACACTTTGCGATTTAGCGGGACAGGAGGAGAAGATGATGAAAGCCGGATTGCAAGTTCCCAGTTTCATTACGGAGGAAAAATTAATTGAATTGCATCGCCAAATGTGGGTGATTCGTTATCTGGACGAGAAAGTGGACGAATTTTTCGCCAAAGGATTAATTCATGGGACGACGCATTTGTGCGTCGGGCAGGAAGCGACGGCGGCAGGGGCGTGCGCGGTGCTGAATGAAAGCGACAAAATCACGAGCACGCATCGCGGGCATGGGCATTGCATCGCCAAGGGAGCGGATCCCGCCCGCATGATGGCCGAATTGTTCGGCAGGGAGACGGGATATTGCAAAGGCAAAGGCGGCTCGATGCACATCGCCGATCTCGATAAAGGGAACCTGGGCGCCAACGGCATCGTTGGCGGGGGCATTCCGATTGCCGTGGGCGCGGCTTTGACCTCGAAAATGAAAAATTTGGGATACGTTGTGGTCTGCTTTTTCGGAGATGGCGCCACGAATGAAGGAAGCTTCCATGAAGCGCTGAATTTGGCTTCCATCTGGCGTTTGCCGGTTGTGTTTTTCTGCGAAAATAATCAGTACGGCATGTCCGGTTCGGTCAAGGAAATGTTCAATATCGAGCATATTGCCACGCGCGCCGCTTCCTACGGGATCCCCGGAAAGGTCATTGACGGCAACGACTTGCTGGAAGTGATCAATACAACGCACGAGGCCGTTGAAAGAGCGCGGGGGGGCGAAGGCCCGACCCTGATCGAGGCGAAAACGTACCGCTATAAAGGACACTCCAAGAGCGACGCGAAAAAATACCGCACGCGCGAGGAAGAAATGGATTGGCGCAAAAACCGGGATCCGATCGACCGGTTCGCCCGGGTTTTGGAGGAGGCGGGCATTGCCAGCAAGGAACAACTGGAGGAAATCAGGGTCAGCGCGTTTAAGGAAATCGAAGATGCGGTGAAATTTGCTGAGCAGAGCCCGATGCCGGCATTGGAATCCTTACTGGACGACGTTTACATTTGACGATGGGGGTGTTGACAATGAGAGAAATCAGCTATCTGGAAGCTGTTAGAGAAGCGATGACGCAAAAAATGCTTGAAAGTGACGACGTGTTTATTATGGGTGAAGATATCGGCGTGTATGGCGGAGCATTCGGTGTGACCCGCGGCATGATCGAACAATTTGGCCCGGAACGCGTGCGCATTACGCCGATTTCGGAATGCGGAATTACCGGTGCGGCCGTCGGGGCCGCGTTGACGGGGATGCGGCCGATATTGGAACTGCAATTTTCCGATTTTATCACCATTGCAACCGACCAAATTGTCAACCAGGCGGCGAAAATCCGCTATATGTACGGCGGAAAAGGCAATGTGCCGATGGTTGTGCGCACGCCGGCCGGATCCGGCACGGGCGCGGCGGCGCAGCACTCGCAAAGCCTGGAAGCGTGGATGGCGCATATTCCCGGCTTGAAGGTCGTGCAGCCGTCGACCGCGTACGATGCGAAAGGGCTCTTGATAGCGGCTATCGAGGACAACAATCCCGTTATTTTTTATGAGCATAAATTGCTGTACCGAACAAGCGGGCCCGTCCCGGAACAGATGTACTCCATACCGCTGGGCAAAGCCGATATCAAAAGGGAAGGCACCGATGTGACGGTGATCGCGACCGCCGTAATGGTGCATAAAGCGCTGGAGGCGGCAGTGGAGCTGGAAAAAGAAGGAATCAGCATCGAGATTGTCGACCCCAGAACGTTGGTTCCTTTGGACGAAGAAACGATTGTTTCTTCAGTCAAAAAGACCGGGCGTGTCGTCGTTGTTCACGAAGCGGTCAAACGCGGCGGCTTCGGCGGAGAAATCGCCGCAATGATAGCGGAAAGCGAAGCGTTTGACTATCTGGATGCCCCGGTGCAGCGGCTTGGCGGATTGCCTGTGCCGATACCGTATAATCCCGAATTGGAAAAACATGCGATTCCGCAAGTAAAAGACATCATCCGTTCCGTCAAGGCAACACTAAATCGGGCATAGGGGGAAGTGATCGAATTGGCCACGGAAGTTTTTATGCCCAAGCTGAGTATGACGATGGAAGTCGGAACAATCGTGCAGTGGTTCAAAGAGGAAGGCGATTCGATTGAAGCGGGCGAACCTCTGCTCGAAGTGCTGACCGATAAAATCGCCATTGAAGTGGAGGCGTATGTGTCGGGTGTTCTGCTCAAGCGATATTACGGCAACGATGCGGTCGTTCCGGTGAACAGCGTGATCGGCTATATTGGCGAAGCCGGCGAAAATGTTCCGGATGAGCCGCCTGCCGCCGGCGGAACACAACAGGAAAAGGAAACGGTTGAAGCTGTGGCGGAAGGTGAACAGGCAAGCGAAGAGAAACATCCGGATGCCGCGCAAGGCCCCGTGCGGGCAACGCCAGCCGCCAGGAAGGCGGCGCGGGATGCCGGCATCAGGCTGGCCGACGTTGTCGGAACCGGCCCGAACGGCCGCATTCAACGCGACGATGTGCTGAAGTTAACGGCGCAAAATGCGTCCGCCGATCCGGAAACCGGACCCAAAGCGACGCCGCTGGCCCGCAAAATTGCCGCGGCGGAACAAATCGACCTTGGGCAGATCAGCGGGACCGGAGCAAACGGCAAAATCGTTCGCGCCGATTTGCCGCTCTCAAGCGAGGCGGCTGCGCCTGCCATGCAAAAATTCGAAGGCGTCCGCAAAATCATCGGCCAGCGGATGGCGCAAAGCGCGTTCACCGCGCCGCACGTCACGCTGCACAGCGAAGTGGATATGAACGAAGCGGTTAAGCTGCGCACCAAACTGTTGCCGCTCGTGGAACAGGCGACCGGGCTCAGATTGTCTTATATGGAACTCATTGTGAAAGCAGTCGCGTTGGCTTTGCGAAAACATCCCGATATCAACGTTTCGCTTGATGGCGATTATATCCGTTTCCATCAGGACGTGCACATCGGTATGGCGGTCGCCCGCGAAGAAGGGCTGATCGTGCCGGTCATCCGCAACGCGGACAAAAAGAGGCTTACCGAACTGGTCGAAACTTGCAAATCCCTCGCCAAGCTGGCGCGGGAAAACAAACTCGCCGCGGACCAAATTACCGGAGGCACGTTTACGATCAGCAATCTGGGCATGTATGCGGTTGACGCGTTCACACCGATTATCAATCAACCCGAGTCCGCCATACTGGGCGTGGGAAGAATAACGGAAAAAGCCGTAGGCGTAAACGGAGCGATCGAGCTGCGTCCGATGATGGCGCTCAGTTTGTCGTTCGACCATCGGGTCATCGACGGTGCGCCGGCGGCGGCTTTCCTGACCAGCTTGAAAAAAATTCTGGAAAATCCATATGAATTGCTGCTGTAGAGTGGCTTTCGCTAGAAGGCGGGGGGAACAACTTGAAGACTTTCGATGTGGTTGTAATCGGCGGAGGTCCAGGGGGCTACGTCGCTGCCATTGAAGCGGCCAAACATGGGCTGACCGTCGCGCTTGTGGAAAAAGATCAACTGGGCGGAACATGCCTGAATCGGGGCTGCATTCCGTCAAAGACGCTGCTGCGTTTTGCGGAGGCCGCCGAATTAATCGCCAAAGCCGAAAAATGGGGCATCCATGCAGGCAAGCCCGAATTTGACGTCGGCAAAATGATGGCGCAAAAAAACCAGGTGATCGAACGGCTGCGCGGCGGAGTAGCTTCGTTATTGCGGGCGGGAAAAATCGAGCACGTCCGCGGATTGGGGACCGTGCGCCCGGATCGGACGATCCTCGTCAATCAGGACGGAACGGAGGTGATTCTGCAGGCGCGGAATGTGATTTTGGCGACGGGCTCGGTTCCGTCTTTGCCCCCGATTAAAGGGCTGGAACAGGCAAAAGTGCAAACCAGCGACACCATTTTCGACATGGAACGCATCGTAAAATCGCTTGTGATTGTCGGCGGGGGTGTGATCGGCGTCGAATTTGCCTGCATTTATTCCGCGTTCGGCGCGGAAGTGACGCTTGTGGAGATGGCCGAGCGCCTCATCCCGTCCGAAGATGCGGATGCGGCCCGCGTTTTAACCCAGGCGTTGAAAAAAAATCGAGTGCGCATCATCACCGGGGCAAAGGTCGAAGAAGTTCGGGAGAACGGCGGGCAAAAAGAAGTTCTGGTTCAGACCGGCCAATCGACGCAAACGCTGGTTGCCGAAGAGATTCTTGTCGCTTCGGGCAGAAAAGCAAACTGGAATGGGCTTGAACAGCTTGATTTGCCCAAAAATCGCAATGTTGTGCAAGTAAACGAATATTTGGAGACCGGCATCAAAGGGATTTATGCCGTTGGCGATTTGATCGGAGGCTGGCAGCTCGCCCACGTCGCAAGCGCGGAGGGTACGGTTGCGGCGGCGAATATCGCCGGGAAAAGGCGCAAGATGAATTATCGCGTCGTCCCCCGCTGCATCTATTCGCATCCCGAGATTGCGAGCGTCGGCATTTCGCTCGAAGAAGCAAACCGTCAAGGTTACAAGGCGCGAACGGAAGTATTCCGCCTTTCGGCCAACGGCAAAGCATTGGCGATGGATGAAACGGACGGGTTCGTGAAATTGATCGTTGATGAAAAATACGGCGAAGTTTTGGGCGCGGTTATGGTTGGACCGCATGTGACGGAGATGATCTCCGAAGTGTCCGCCTTTATTGCTTTGGAAGGCACGATCGAGGAGATGGCCAGCATGATCCATCCGCACCCGACCATTTCGGAATCGTTAATGGAAGCGGCAGGACTATTGGATAAGACTGCCCGACACAATTAAAACAGGATATGTAAAAGGGTTCGACAAGAACCCTTTTTATGTTAAAATAGTAAAAGTGCCAAATTTGTTATTTTTAGAGGATGATAGCGATGCTGCCACTGGATGAAAAGAAGCAAATCGTCAAGATTTGCAAACTTTATTATATGGAATCTTGGACCCAGGAACGTATCGCCGCCAAATATGGCGTATCCCGACCGGTTATCTCCAAATTGCTCCAGCGTGCGCGCGATGAAGGCATCGTGCAAATTACAATCCATGACGATACGTTGCAAATCGCCGAATTGGAAAGAGAGATTGAGCAAAAATTCGAGCTCGATCAAGTTTTTGTGGTGTCGATAGGAGATATGGCGCCGGATCTCGCTATGTCCGAGGTGGGCAAAAGCGCGGTCGGCTTCATTATGAAGCTTGTCCGCAATGCACGCCGGATCGGGGTTTCATGGGGCATGACGCTGCACCAGATTATCCGGGAAATTCCTTACGAAGAACAGAAGGACGTGCGAATTATTCCTTTGATCGGCGGAATGGGAAGAGACCGGATTGAGCTGCACTCGAATCAATTGGCCTATGAAATGTCCAAAAAGCTTGGCGGCAAGTGCGAATCCCTGTACGCCCCCGCGATAGTCGAATCGAAAGATTTGCGGGACGCCCTGGTCAAATCGCCGAACATCGCCTCCGTTATTGCCGAAGGGGCGAAAGCGGACCTCGCGCTGGTCGGCATCGGCAACCCGTACGAATCGTCGACCATGGTGGAAATTGGTTATCTGGGCCAAAAAGAGTTGCTTGAGCTCAAAAAAGCGGGGGTGGTCGCCGACGTAAATTCCCGTTTCATCAAAAGCGACGGCAGTATTTCCGCCAGCGATATCAACAACAAAGTAATCGGCATTGAGCTTGAACAGTTGACACAAATCGGAAAAGTCGTCGGAATCGCCGTCGGGATGCACAAGCTGGAGAGCATCCTCGCCACGCTGAAAGGACATTATCTGGATGTGTTGATCACCGACGACAAGACGGCGGCCGCACTTGTGCAGCGAATGCGGTCGGAAGCATAAAAACGGCTCGGGTCGGATAGCCGGATATATGAATTAACCGCCTTGGCGACAAGGCGGTTTTTTGCGCCATCGTCCCCGTGAGCCCCCCTTGCCGCCGATGCGGCACCATCATGCGGCACCATCATGCGGCACCATCGGTTTATTTAAATGGGGGGACGCTGTCCCGCTAACGGACGTATATGCCGCTATTTTGGGCAAAAGCGCCCCTGTGAATTTTTAACGGTCGCAGTTGCCGTTATTTATCGAAATCCGGCTGCAAAAGCATGGAAAATGGGCAAATAGCCGCTGTGGCGTCCGTTAGCGTTTTAAAACGGAAAAAAACCGCAAAATAGCGTCAATAGCGTCCGTTAGTTCCCCAAGCCGCTGATGCAGCACAAATGAAAACACACCGCCTTTTTCCTCTACCGTGCGCACAGTCACCCAAAGCTTGCCGCTGAAAACCCGCGGTCGGTTTGCCGACTTGCGGCCTAGCTTGGAATCTCGTTCGACAATTTTGCCGTTATGCGCACCAGTGCGCCTTCTCCGGCTTTTTTCCTGGTAATCGGGCATGTAAACGACAAATAGCGTCTGCTGCGACCGCTAGCGCTGTGCTATTGCAACTATCAAAATTTCCGACGTGGCTGGACAGCGCCCGCAGATCAACGCTGGCTGGACAGCGCCCGCAGATCAACGCCGGCCGGACAGTGCCCGCAGATCAACATCTGCTGAACAGCGCCTGCAGATCAGCGTTGGACGGACAACGGCAGGCTGGTCAGCTTCGGCCGGGCAGCGCCGGCAAGTGTGCGGCAAAAAAACATAATGCTTTTTTGGCAAGCGTATATATCATTTGAGGCGCTTCTTGACAATCCAGGCTCGCCGGCAAACAAGGCCAAATCGCCCAGGCACGACAAGCACAGACCGCCCATTTGTCGTTCGTGTGATAAAAGTTACAGTTTATGCCTATTCGTCAAGGTTAAACTGATTCTATACTGCTTCTTCTAATTTTATGCTTCCGACTTGTCCGAAACTTGTCCGAAAAAAGGTATGAACATGCTAAGCGGAATCATTCTCGCCGGAGGGCGGGGCCGGAGAATGGGAAACAAGCGCAAAGCGCTGCTTAAAATTGCGGGGGAACCGCTAATCAGCCGGCAAATACGCCTGATGGCCCCCGTTTGTGCGGAAATACTCGTGGTCGTCGATGAACCGGCCGCATTTTCCGGCATTGTTCCGGCCGATATCCGGGTGCTCGGCGACGATGACAAATATCGCGGGCCGCTGTCCGGAATGGAGCGGGGCTTGCGGGAAGCGAAGGAGCGCATTGCCTGGGTTGTCGCCTGCGATCAGCCGTTTGTGTCAGTCGCGGCCGCGGAAACGTTGGCGCAAGCGTTGCAACTGTCGTCCGCCGATGCCGCCGTGGTCGCGCTGGACGGGACGCTTGAGCCGCTGCATGGATGCTACGACGCAGGCTGCGCAAAATTGGCGGCGGAGCAATTGGCGCAGGGCAACACGCGCGTTGTGGATTTTTTGCGGAATATCCGCACCGTGCGGCTGGATGAAACGGCATTTGCGAAAATTGCCGATCCCCGCTTGTTTTGTTTTGACATCGATACGCCTAAGCAGCTTGCCCAAGCGCGTAAATGGGCCAGCCGTTCGTAAGGGGGAAGGAAAGGATGAATGTGTTGGCACAGTCGGCCGATAGCGCCGCCAGGAAAATGCTGGTCGACCGGTTTAACCGGGTGCACGATTATTTGCGGATTTCCGTCACCGACCGCTGCAATTTGCGCTGTGTTTACTGCATGCCGCCGGAGGGGATGGAATTCGCGCCGGCAGAAAACATTTTAAGCGATCGCGAGATCGTAGAGGTCGTTCGGGTTGTCGCCGGCATGGGCGTGACCAAATTGCGTATAACGGGCGGGGAGCCGCTTGTGCGCAAAGGGCTTCCGGATCTGATCGCGAAACTCGCGGCGATACCCGGAATTGCCGATATCAGCATGACGACAAACGGCATTTATTTGGCCAAAAAAGCAAAAGCGCTGAAAGCGGCCGGACTAAACCGGGTCAACATCAGCCTCGATTCGCTAAAGCCGGAACGGTTTGCCAAAATCACGCGCGGCGGCGACCTGCAAAAAGTATTGGACGGCATCGAAGCGTGCCGCAAAGAAGGCATCGCGCCGATCAAATTGAACGTCGTGCTGATGAAAGGCGAGAATGACGATGAAATCGTCGATTTTCTGCGCATGACCCGGGAGCGCCCGGTGCACGTGCGTTTTATCGAATATATGCCGATCGGCCATCAGAATGACCATTGGCGAAAAGCGTATTTGCCGCTGACGGCGGTGCTGGATGCTTGCAGCCGATCCGGCATGCATGCTGAACGCGTGGAAAAAGGCCCGATTGGCAACGGCCCGGCGGAAGTATACCGGATCGCCGGGGCGGCCGGCACGTTCGGGCTGATCCATCCGGTCAGCGATCATTTTTGCGGCAGTTGCACAAGGCTCAGGCTTACCGCCGACGGAAATGTCAAACCCTGCCTGTACTGGAATGACGAATTCAACGTACGCAAACGGATCGGCGACGATGAGGCGGTGCGAAATTTGTTTTTACAAGCGATCGGCGCAAAGCCGTACAACCATGAGATGGCGAAGGCGCTGAACAACGAGAAGCAAAGCCATACGCCGACAGTGCGGCGGATGTCGCAGATTGGAGGTTGAGCGATGGTAATGGGCACGGTTGCCGGCTCCCGTTTTCGCCGTAAAGCGATTCAGCCGGAGGCGGCTTGGGAAAAAATCGCGGCGTGTGTCCAGCAATTGGAGACAATCGAAGTCGCGCTCGCGGAAGCGGAAGGCATGCACCTCGCCGAAAACGTGATCGCCCCGGCTCCGTTGCCGCATTTTGCCCGTTCGGGCATGGACGGTTTCGCCATCCGGTCCGCGGATATCCAAACGGCATCGAGTGAACATCCGGTATTGCTGGAAGTGATCGACAATATTCCGTGCGGCGCGGCGCCGAACAAAGCCGTTTTGCCCGGCACGGCGGCGCGCACGATGACCGGCGCGATGGTCCCCGACGGCGCGGATGCCGTTATCATGCTGGAAATGACGGAAGAACGAAACAAGGACGGAAAAGCTTATATCGCGGTGCGCCGTTCAATCGCCAAAGGCGATAACGTATCGCTTGCCGGCTCGGAAATCGCGCAAGGAGAATTGCTGATGGAGGCCGGAAGGCGCATCGGCGCCGGGGAAATCTCGCTGTTGGCCGCGTTTGGCTACTCCCGTGTGAAGGTGCATCGCCGCCCGGTCGTTGCGGTATTGTCCACCGGCACGGAATTATTGGAGGTTGCCGAACCGCTTGTCCCGGGGAAAATCCGCAACAGCAATGCGCCCATGCTGGCGGCATTGATTCGCGAGGAAGGCGGGGTTGCGCGCCTGGCGGGAAAAATTCCCGATGATTTGGCGCAGGCCAAACGCAAGCTGGCCGAACTGTTCGGACAAGCCGACCTGGTCATCACCACGGGCGGCGTTTCCGTCGGCGATTACGATATTATGACGGATTTGTTCAACGAGTGGTCTGGAACGATGCTGTTCAACAAAGTCGCCATGCGGCCGGGAAGCCCGACAACCGTCGGCGTGCTGCACAAGAAACTGCTGTTTGCGCTCTCCGGCAATCCCGGAGCGTGCCATGCCGGATTCAAACTGTTCGTGCTGCCCGCGCTGCGCGGCATGCAGGGACAAAAGCAACCGCAATTGCCGATTGTCGATGCGTATTTGGCGGCGGACTATCCGAAAGTGAACGGCTTTCGCCGCTATTTGCGGGGGCGTTTTCAGTATCAAAACGGCCAAATTTTCGTCGTCCCGATCGGTTCCGACAAATCGAGCGTGATGGTGTCCATCAAAGACGCGGAATGTCTGATCATGATTCCTCCCGGCGGAACCGGCATGCGCGCGGGCGATCCGGTGCAAGCGATTATGTTATAGGGAGTTGAAAGCCGCAAATGACAGTCATGCAAATTATCGGTTATGCCAATTCCGGAAAAACGACGCTGTTATGCCGGCTGATCGAACGGCTCGTATCCGCGGGATGCCACGTCGGGACGGTCAAACATGACGCGCATTGCCGCGAATTCGACGTCCCCGGCAAGGACAGCTGGCGCCATCGCAAGTCCGGAGCGAAAAAAACCGCTTTTGTTTCCGCTGCCGGAACCGCTTATTTTGAAGAAGGCGAAGCGGCCCTTGCGGAAATTATCAACCGTATGCAGGATGTCGATATTGTGCTGGTCGAGGGATTTAAAGCCGCCCCGTACCGCAAAATCGCCGTTCTGCGCAATCCCGGGGACGAACGCATCTTGCATGCCGCGGATAACGTGGTCGCCGCCGCCGTCTGGGCGAACAACGGCCAATGGGACGGGCTTGGCGTTGATACGATGTTCGACATTGATGCGATAGAAGAAATGGCTGATTATATCGCCCAAACGGCGCTCAGGAGGGAAGCTCCATGATCCGGGTGCTCCTTTTTGCCGCGCTGGCAGAGGCGGCCAACGCTGCGCGGGTTGCGCTGCCGCTCGAAAACGGCGTGACCATAGGCCATGTAAGAGCCGCGTTGGCGGATTTGCATCCGGAAATCGCCGACAAGCTCGCATGTTGTATAGCGGCGGTCAACCAAACTTATTGCCCGGACGAAACAATCGTTACGGCTGCGGATGAAATTGCCTTTATTCCGCCCGTAAGCGGAGGTTAAACGGCATTGAATCCATGCGATCCGGAAAAATTACCCAAATATTCCCGGCAAACTTTGTTTGCGCCGATCGGACTTCAGGGCCAGACAAAATTGGCGCAGGCCAAAGCGGCAGTGGTCGGTGTCGGGGCGCTCGGCACCGCTTTGGCAAATTATTTGGTCAGGGCGGGCGTCGGCTATGTCCGGTTGATCGACCGGGATGTGGTGGAAGAAAGCAACCTGAACCGCCAACTGTTGTTTGGCGAAGACGATGCATCCTGCTCGCGCCCGAAGGCGGAAGCGGCGGCGCACGCGCTTAGGCGCGTCAATTCAGCCGTCCAAATCGAGCCCGTGACGGAGGATTTGCATGCGTTCAACGCCGCCCGATTGTTGGCGGATATGGATATCATCCTGGACGGGACGGACAATTTTTCCACCCGTTATTTGCTGAACGACGTCTCGCTGAAATTCGGCATCCCCTGGGTTTACGGCGGCGCGGTGGGGGCGCGATCTGTTTCCATTTCTTTCGTGCCCCGATCCACGCCGTGCTTCCGCTGTCTATACCCCGCGATGCCCGGCAATGGCGTTCTGGAGACATGCGACACCGCTGGCGTGATCGGGCCTGCCGCGGGATTAACGGCGTCTGTGCAAGCTGCGGAAGCGCTGAAAATACTCGTTGGCGACAGCAAGCGTCTGCGCCCGTCGCTCATTTTTATCGATTTGTGGAGCAATGAATTTCGCCATATCGACGTGAGCGGGGCAAAACGCAAAGACTGCCCGGCATGCGCGGAGAAAAACTACGAATTTCTGGATGCGCAGGCGAAGAGCGACCTGTTTCAGCGGCTATGCGGCCGGAACGCGGTGCAAGTTTTTCCCGCCGGCGCGGTCAGACTTGATCTAAAAAGCTGGGCGGATCGCCTCGCGCATACGGGCAAGGTAAAATTGCAGCGATACATGGCGCAATTGCAAACAGACGACGGCTTGCGGCTCTTGCTTTTTTCCGATGGCCGGGCGATCGTGGAGGGAACGGAGGACATCGAACAGGCCAGGGCGATTTATCGCAAATATGTCGGTACATAAGAAAGGTTGATCGGCATGGCAAAACAACCGGAACTGACCCATTTGAATGCGCAAGGCAGGGCGAAAATGGTCGACGTCTCCGCCAAAAAAAGCTCGCTGCGCACGGCAAAAGCGAAAACGACAGTCGGCATGCGGCCGCAAACGTTGCTAACGATCAAGCGCGGCGGTTTTGCCAAAGGCGATGTGCTTTCGGTTGCGCAAATTGCCGGAATCATGGCGGCAAAAAAAACGGGAGAGTGGATCCCGATGTGTCATCCGCTCGGCATTGACGGGGCCGATATTGCTTTTTCCGATAACGGCCATGACGAATTGTACATCGAAGCGACGGTCAAAACGACTGCCAAAACAGGCGTTGAAATGGAGGCTTTGACCGCTGTTTCCTGTGCGGCGCTGACCGTATACGACATGTGCAAGGCGGTCGACAAAACGATGGCGATCGGGCCTACCGTGCTCTTGCAAAAAACAGGCGGCACAAGCGGTGATTTTATTCGTGATGGGGAGCATTCCGGATGAAATGGCAAACGGCGATTTTAACGGTCAGCGACAAAGGCTATAATGGAGAAAGAAAGGACATGAGCGGGCAAGTGATCCGCGAACTGGCGGAAAAATATCTGCCATGTGAAATTGTCGACTATCGGATCGTCCCCGATGAGATGGCGCTCATTTCAGCGGCTCTTGCGGACATGAGCGCAGCCGGCGCGGACCTCATTTTCACCACGGGAGGGACGGGAATCGGTCCGCGCGATGTTACCCCGGAGGCGACCAGGCAGGTGATTGAGAAAGAGATTCCCGGTCTTGCCGAATTGATGCGCATGGAGTCGCTGGCGAAAACAAAAAGAGCGGCGCTATCCCGCGGGATTTGCGGCACGCGGGGCAAAACGCTGATCATCAACTTGCCGGGTGGCCCCGCGGCGGTTCGGGAAAATATGACGGCCGTTCTCGAACTGCTGCCGCACGCGCTGCAAGTTTTGACCGGGAGCGTAAAGGAGCATGCCCATGAAGGCTGAACGCTGCGCGATCACATTCGGGCCGATTGATATTGCCGCGGTTGTCGGCAAAACCGCTTCTCCGCTGCATGGAGCCACTTGTCTGTTTATCGGGACGACGCGCAGCGTAACCGACGGGCGGACAACGCTGCATCTGGAATATGAAGCTTACATACCGATGGCCTTGCGCATGTTGGAGCAAATATGCGACGAAATTGCCGCAAGCTGGACAGGAACGTTAGCCGCCATCACCCATCGGTTGGGCCGCGTCGATATCGGCGAAGCGAGCGTCTGCATTTCCGTTTCCGCACCGCATCGCCATGATTGCTATGAAGCAAGCCGTTATGCGATCGAACGGTTAAAGCAAATTGTGCCCATCTGGAAAAAGGAGATATTTTCCGACGGGGCGGAATGGGTGCAAGGCAAGACGGGATCGTGGAATCCGCTGTAAAAAGGGCGCTCCTGCGCATTTACCATATGCTCGCGATCCTACCGTGGCGTTGGCGGCAAATGTGTAGTATGATAATTGTAATGTGAAGGAAGTTCACACCATGTTCGCCCGTTTGCGGCGAACCAAAAAAGGAGGAAACGCGTTGATTACGAAAACGGAAAAAAGCGAAATTGTGAAAAAAACGGAAGAACTTTGCGAGACGATTCTGGCGCAGCCGGTTTATAAAGATTTGAAGCAAAAGGTGGAAACGTTTATCGCGAACGATGAAGCGACCAGCCAATACAACAGCTTTCTCGACTTGCACCGCAGAATGCAGCAGAAGGAACGCGAAGGCGCGGATTTCAGTGAAGAAGAAATCGCGGAATACAACGAGAGGGAATACAAACTGTACACGAATGATACGATTCGCGAATTTTTGTACGCGGAGCGCGAACTGGAAAAAATCCATAATATGATCAGCGCTTACGTAATCAAGACGATCGAGCTTGATCGCTTGCCGGACGAAGATGAATTGGAATTGCAGCGTGGCTGCGGCTGCGGCGGCAGCTGCGGTTGCGGCGGGCACTGAACGTTTCCCTTCCTGCCCGCTGGCGGAAAAATCCGCACATCTGAACGACCGTTCGTCGTGTTATCGACGGGCGGTTTTTTTGTGCAAACATTTGTCAATTTTGTTACAGCGCTTGCGAAAATTGCGGATGGCGCAAAGGCTGGTGAAAAACGTCACAGAGATTTTTACCGCCAAAATGCTAGAAATAAAACGTGAATAAATTGTGAAAAAGTGACATTTCGCCAAACACATGAGGAGGATGCGCATGAAACGCGGGAATACACCCCTGCGGAAATTCGCCCAATACTTTGCGCCAAAAGAGCAATATTCGGACAAGTGGAGTGAGGTTTCGCACAGGAGCAGGGAGTGGGAAGATACTTACCGGCGCAGATGGCAGCATGACAAAGTGGTGCGCTCGACCCACGGCGTAAACTGCACCGGTTCGTGCAGCTGGAAAATATTTGTGAAAAATGGCCTCGTTACCTGGGAGCATCAACAAACCGATTATCCGGAAACAGGACCGGATATGCCGGATTTTGAACCGCGCGGCTGTCCGCGCGGGGCAAGCTTTTCCTGGTATTTGTACAGCCCGCTGCGCGTCAAGTTTCCGTATATTCGCGGTTGCCTGCTCGATATGTACCGGACGGAATTGCGGCGGACGAACAACCCGGTTGCCGCTTGGGCGGCAATTGTGGGCGATCCGCTGAAAGCCGCCAAATACAAACAGGCCAGGGGCAAAGGCGGCTTCGTCCGCGCGTCCTGGCAGGAAGCGGCGGAAATGATCTCCGCCGCCATGATTCATACGATCAAAGAGTACGGTCCCGACCGCATTTTCGGCTTTTCGCCGATTCCCGCCATGTCGATGGTGAGTTATGCCGCCGGCGCCCGTTTTTTATCATTGGTAGGCGCGCCGCTGTTAAGCTTTTACGACTGGTATGCCGACCTGCCGCCGGCTTCGCCGCAAATTTGGGGCGACCAGACGGATGTGCCGGAAAGCAGCGACTGGTATAACTCCGGCTATTTGCTTGTGTGGGGCTCCAATTTGCCGATGACGCGCACGCCGGACGCGCATTTTCTCGCAGAGGCGAGATACCGCGGCGCCAAAGTGGTGTCGATCAGCCCGGATTACGCCGAGTTTGTCAAATTCGCGGATGAGTGGCTGGCTCCAAAGCAGGGAACCGATGGGGCGCTGGCGCTGGCGATGGGCCATGTCATTTTGCAAGAATATTACGAGCGCCAAAAAACGCCTTATTTCCTTGATTATGCGCGGAAAAACACCGATTTGCCATGTCTGGTGACGATCGTGCCCAAGGATGGCGCATATGTTCCCGGGCGCTTTTTGACCGCGGATGATTTGCGGATTACAACGAACAACGCGGAGTGGAAAACGATTGTGTACGATGACGCTCGGCATGCGCTTGTCTGCCCGCAGGGGAGCATCGGCTTTCGTTGGGGCGAAGAAGGCAAGTGGAATCTCGAACCGAAAGACGGCGAAAGCGGCCGGGAAATTCATCCCCGCCTTTCGCTGTTCGGCGTGCATGACGAAATCGTGCAAGTGGCGCTGCCGTATTTCGACGCCGCGGGAAATCGCATAAGCAAAAGGGCGGTGCCGGTCAAACGGATCACAATCGGCGAGGAAACCCGCCTGGTCACGACCGTGTACGATTTGACATTGGCCAATTACGGCGTAACGCGCGAGTTTGCCGCGGACGAAGCGCGCCTTGCGCCGGAACAAAGGCCGTTTACCCCGGAATGGCAGCAGACGATTACCGGCGTGCCGGCGGAGCAGGCGGTAAAAATCGCCCGCGAATTCGCCGAGAACGCCATTGCCACGAAAGGCCGTTCCATGATTATTATGGGCGCCGGCATCAATCATTGGTACAACTCCGACATGATTTACCGCGCGATTTTGAATCTGGTGCTGCTGGTCGGAGCGGAAGGCGTAAACGGCGGCGGCTGGGCGCATTATGTCGGGCAGGAGAAACTGCGGCCGGCGGAAGGATGGAACGCGATCGCTTTTGCGCGTGACTGGTCGCTGCCGCCGCGCCTGCAAAACGGCACATCTTTTTTCTACTTCGCCACCGACCAATGGCGCTATGAAGACATTACGGCAGACGATCTCGTCTCGCCGACGTCCGGCAAACCGCGGTACAGCCACGTTGCGGATTACAACGCATTGGCGGCAAGGCTGGGCTGGCTGCCGTCATACCCGCAGTTTGCCGCGAATCCGCTTAAGTTGCCCGCGGCGGCGGCAAAAGCGGGCGCTCGGAAACCGGCGGAAGTAGAGCAATACATTGCCGCGCAATTGCAAAAAGGCGAGCTGAAGTTTGCCGTGGAAGACCCGGACGATCCTGCCAATTTCCCGCGCGTGCTGTTCGTATGGCGGGCGAATCTGATTTCCAGTTCGGGCAAAGGACATGAATATTTCCTGAAACATTTCTTGGGCGCGGCGAACGGATTGTTGAACGACGACCGCGACAAAATTCGTACAACGGAAATTGCCTGGCGCAACCAGGCGCCGGAAGGCAAGCTCGATTTGCTCGTCAGCCTTGATTTCCGCATGGCGGGAAACCCGCTTTATTCCGACATCGTGCTGCCGGCGGCGACCTGGTATGAAAAAACCGATTTGAGCAGCACCGACATGCATCCGTTCGTGCATCCGTTCAACCCGGCCGTAGGCCCGTTGTGGGAAGCGAAATCGGACTGGGAAGCGTTCAAGGAACTGGCGCGCGTGTTTTCGCTAATGGCCGAAAAGGAATTTGCCGGGCCTGTTACGGATATCGTAACGACGCCTTTGCTGCACGACTCTCCGGATGAGCTGGCGCAGCCGTTCGGACGCGTGAAAGATTGGAAGAGCGGCGAAGCGGAAGCGATCCCGGGCAAAACGATGCCGCGGCTGCACATGGTGGAACGGGATTACCGGCTTGTCTACGACAAGATGACGTCGCTCGGGCCGTTGCTCGCGGAAAAACCGTTCGGCACTAAAGGAATCAATTGGTCCGCCGCGGAGGAATACGATCTGCTGAAAAAAATTTTGGGCACGAAAAAGGGCGGCAAAATCGGCGCGGACTGCCCGGACATCAGCGACGACCGGAAAGTCGCGGAAGCGATCCTGACGCTGTCCTCCACGACGAACGGCAAAGTGGCGGTGAAAGCGTGGGAGGCGCTGGAAAAAAAGACGGCGCTATCTTTAAAGGATCTGGCCGAAGAGCGGGGCGAGGAGCGGTTCACGCTTAAGCAGATCGACCGGCAGCCGCGCACGGTCATCACCTCGCCGGCATTTTCCGGGTCGGAAAAAGGCGGCAGAAGATATGCGCCGTTCACCACCAATGTGGAGCGGCGCATCCCCTGGCGGACGCTGACCGGCCGCCAACAGTTTTATCTCGATCATGAGCTTTTGATGGAATTCGGCGAGTCGATGGCTACTTACAAACCGGCGCTTAACCCCCGCCCGTTTGCCGGCAAAAAGGCAAAAGCCGGCAAGGAAGTCGTGCTGAACTATTTGACTCCGCACAACAAATGGTCGATTCACAGCATGTATTACGACTCGCTGCCGATGCAAACGCTGTTCCGCGGGGGCCCGACCATCTGGATGAACAAGGACGATGCTTTTGAGGCGGACATCAACGACAACGATTGGATCGAATGCTTCAACCAGAACGGCGTCGTCGTGGCGCGCGCGGTCGTGACGCATCGGCTGCCGCGCGGCATGGCGATGATGTATCACGCGCAGGACAGAACTTTGTATGTGCCCGGGTCAAAGCTGACGGGCAAGCGCGGCGGCACGCACAACAGCCCGACGCGCATCCGCGTCAAGCCGACGCATATGATCGGGGGGTACGCGCAATTGAGCTACGGCTTCAACTATTACGGGCCAACCGGCAACCAGCGCGATTTAAACGTGATGATCCGCAAACTGGAAGAGGTGGATTGGCTTGAAGATTAAAGCGCATGTCGCCATGGTGATGAACCTGGACAAATGCATCGGGTGCCACACGTGCACCGTTACTTGCAAAAATACGTGGACAAACCGCAAGGGCGCGGAATATATGTACTGGAACAACGTGGAGACCAAGCCCGGCGTCGGGTACCCGAAGGAATGGGAAAACCAGGACAAATACCGGGGCGGATGGGAGCTGAAAAACGGCAAGCTGGAGTTGAAAAGCGGACCGCGCGGCAAAAAGCTGCTGAACATTTTCCACAATCCCGATCTTCCGGAAATCGACGATTATTATGAACCGTGGACTTATGAATACGATAAATTGATTCACTCTCCCGAACGCAAGCATCAGCCGGTCGCCATGCCCAGATCGCAAATTACCGGCGAGCGCATGGATATTTGTTGGGGCCCCAACTGGGAAGACGATTTGGCGGGAGCCCATGTGACGGGTTTGCGCGATCCGAACTTTGTGAATATGCAAGAAGAGGTGCGCATGGAATTTGCGCAGGTGTTTATGATGTATCTGCCGCGCATCTGCGAGCATTGCTTGAATCCGGCGTGCGTTTCCGCGTGCCCTTCCGGCGCAATGTACAAGCGCGATGAAGACGGCATCGTACTGGTGGACCAAACGGCTTGCCGGGCGTGGCGGTTTTGCGTCTCCAGCTGCCCGTACAAAAAAGTTTATTTCAACTGGGCGACGAACAAGGCGGAAAAATGCACGCTCTGCTATCCCCGGATTGAAGCGGGCATGCCGACTATTTGCGCCGAAACTTGCGTTGGCCGCATCCGCTATCTCGGCATCGTCCTGTATGATGCCGAACGGGTGAAAGAAGCCGCCAGCGTGCCGGACGTGAAAGATTTGTATGAAGCGCAGCTGGGATTATTTTTGGACCCGTTTGCGCCGCACGTCATCGCGCAGGCGAAAGAAGAAGGCATTCCGGACGAGTGGATTGCGGCGGCGCAAAAATCGCCGGTTTATAAACTGGCTGTCCAGTGGAAAATTGCCTTGCCGCTGCACCCGGAATACCGGACGCTGCCGATGGTCTGGTACGTGCCGCCGCTCAGTCCGGTGATGAACCGGGTGGAAGGCAAAGGCAGCAACGCGAAACCGGAAGACGTGTTCGGGGCGATCGACGACATGCGCATACCCGTATCCTATTTGGCCAGCCTTTTGGCGGCGGGCGATACGGAAGTTATCCGCAATGTGCTGCGCAAGATGGCGGCGATGCGCATTTATATGCGATCCGTGCAATTGCGTCAGCCGATTGACGAAGAAATGTTGCGGGACGCCGGGCTTGACCCCGATACGGCGGAGCAGATGTACCGGCTTTTGGCAATTGCCAAATATAGCGACAGGTTCGTCATACCGCCTGCGCACCGCGAACTGGCGGAAGAAACGTTTTTGGAGCAGGGCGGCTGCAGCCTGAATTTCGCCGGCGGCCCCGGCGCTTGCGGGCCGTTTTGAGCAAAGGGGAGGATGAAGTGAATGGATGTATCGGCATTGCGGCATTTGTTTTACGCGGAGTCTTTTTTGCTGCGGTATCCCGATGCCGCCTGGCGCGGGCAGGCCTCCGAAGTGATCGCGGCGCTGCAGGGGATGAAAACGGCCGAGCTCGCGCAAACGTTAGCCGCGGCGGCGGAGCAATTGCTGGCAAGCCGTGCCGCGGATGACCTGGAAAAACTGTACGTGGAGACGTTTGATTTCGGCAAACAGACGAATCTGTACCTGACTTATGCCGAATTTGGCGAAACGAAAGAGCGCGGCGCCGCATTGCTCGGTTTGCAACAACAATACGAAGAAGCCGGATTTGTCCTGAAGGGCGGCGAGTTGCCGGATTATTTGCCGGTTATGCTGGAATTTGCCGCTATGGCCGACGCGGAAGCTTGCGCGCGCGTATTCGCCCCGCTGTTGCCCGCATTGCGGGAAATACTTCGCGGGCTTGCCGCGGGAAATAGTCCCTATTGCGCGATTTTTCGCGCCATTGTCGCAACCGTCGGGCAAATGGCGCTGGCAAACGAGCCGATCGGGGGTGTTTGCCCATGACATTTTGGGAGCTGTTTTTATGGAGCGTATATCCGTATCTGGTGCTGGTAACGTTAACGCTTAGCCTGATATTCCGCAGGCGTTTCCGCCCGTTCGGCTGGACGTCGAAATCAAGCGAGTTTTTGGAAAAGAAATGGTTGCAAATAGGCAGCCCGTTATTTCACTACGGCATTATTTTCGTCTTTTTCGGCCATGTCGCCGGGCTGCTTGTGCCTTTGGAGTTTTACCGCGAATTGGGCGTATCGGACGAAACCTACCATCAGTTGGCGCTGTGGGGCGGGGGCGCGGCCGGTTTGGCGGCGGCGGCGGGAATCCTGCTGTTGGCTGGCCGCCGTTTTGCCCATCCGCGGATTCGCGCAACGAGCAGTTTTGGCGATTTTGTGACGATCATCCTGTTGAACATTGTGATCTTCACCGGAATTTCCGCGACAGGCGCGAATGCGGCTTCTTCCGCCAATTTTGATTACCGGCAGAACATCGGTCCGTGGATTCGCGGCGTATTGACGCTTCGCCCCGATGCTGCTATCATGCAGGATGTGCCGCTGCCGTTCAAAATTCATATTGTGGCGGCGATTGCCTTGTTCGCCGTTTTCCCGTTCACGCGGCTTGTGCATATGTTCAGCATTCCGCTATCCTATTTGGCGCGAACTTATGTCCTTTACCGCAAACGCCATGGGCGCGCACCGAAAAACAGCCGCCACGCTGTTTCGGATGCGGGAAACAACGGCGGAGGATTGCATTGAAAGAAGGTTATCTGGGTGGAAAACGGGATATTGCTTGGGGCATCATTGCTTATCGTCCTGATCGTTCGCAGGTGGCTGCTTAAACGAACCCCTTCGGAGACGGCGTCAATGGCGAGCGTCATGGCCGCCGGCATTTTCATCAACGGAGCGCTGGCAAATTTTCCGGCCCTTGACCGTTTTGGCGGTTTGTTCAGCATCGTCTTATTTTCCGCCTGGTTTTGGATTGCCATTTCCTATATTTCGTCCTATTTTCAAAAAACGTTTCGGACGCGGCATCTCGATAGCCCGATTAAAATTTTTGCCATCGGCACCTGGGTGGCCGGTTCATCGGTCTGCGCCGTTTCGCTGGCCAGAAAAATGCCGGAATTAACCGCGCTGTCGGTATTTGTCGCGCTCGTTGGACTTGCGGTTTGGCTTGTTTATGTCGTGCTCTGCATCGCCAGTTACATCAAGATATTCCGCCTGCGCCTGTTTCATCAGGTGCACGGCGTTTTATTGATTTTTACCGTCAGCACGCAGTCTCTGGTTGTGATCGGCGCGACGCTGATGAGGGATGTGCTGCCGGGTTCGCTTTTCGCTTTCATGATCGGCCTGGGCGCGGTATTTTACTGCCTT
>DASVDB010000109.1 GCA_036381315.1 Bacilli bacterium
TAGCCGCCTGTTCCAGGGTTTGCCTTCAGGCCCTCCGCACGCATCCTCGCAGACTACGCACTGCCTGTTAGCTATATACTTCCGCCACCTGCGGTGTATTCGGGACTTTCACCCGTTAGCACGGTGCGCTGCCAAGCGCACAAAAAACCGTCCGGAACATACTCCGGGCGGTTCTTTGCCAAATCTTTCCGCGAATCTCCATTCAGTCGAGCGCTTTTTTTAGCGCCTGGATAACGCGGTCTTTTTGAAACGGCTTGACGATAAAGTCTTTGGCTCCCGATTGAATCGCGTCAATGATCATCCCCTGCTGCCCCATTGCCGAGCAAATGACAATTTTCGCGCTTGGATCGATCTCCTTGATCTCTTTTAGCGCCTGAATTCCATCCATATCCGGCATCGTAATGTCCATGGTGACAATGTCCGGACGAAGCGATCTATACATTTCAACGGCTTCCTGCCCGTTTGCCGCTTCTCCTACGATTTCAAACCCGCTTTCCAGCAAAATCTGCTTTAACGCCATCCGCATAAACGTCGCATCATCCACGACCAGTACTTTTGTCATATATCTCTCATCTCCCCGATTGTTCGAGAACGGTTCTGTATTTTCAAACGAAATCAGCCTATCCCGAAAAAAGGGGTAGGCTGATTCCAAAAATTCAGTCCAGCTTTTTCGGCTACACGGCTGCCTCTATTTATCCATACTTTAGGTCTGTTGCATTGCATCCTATCCGTTCTGGGTGGCTTGCTTCTAATAAAATATGCGACTTTTGAACTATGTTTATTTAGGCCTAATATACTAATAATAGAATATAAAGTCAATCTTTTCTTGAAAATGAGTTTTCAAAAGCGCGTCTGCACGCATGGCGGCGCACTTGATTGGCGAATTCGCATATTTTTCAAAGGCCGTTGTTACGCAGGGTTTATGCAAATGGCTTCATAGCCGATACGCGGCCATTACGTAGCCATTACGCAGCTATTATTTGTGGTTTTTCACATATATTTTTTTTAAAGTCGGAGTTTGCGGCTCATATATGTGGTTTTTCATATATATTTGTGCAAAATTTGCAAATAATTGGCAAATAAATGTGAATTTTCACATATATTCGCACGAAAGTTACTTTCCGAAAAAAATATGTGTGGTTTTTCATATACATTTTCTCAAAGGTCAGGAAAGGTCAGATCTTTATCGCTGCAATCTCTTACATTTTAATGCGAACTCGGTTGCACGCCGGCTGCCGGGCCGCGAACTTCTGTGCTGGCCGCCTGGCTGCGCAATCTGCTAAGCTGACTGCGCACTCTGCTAGGATGCAGGGCAGCCGGGCTGACTTGCTGCGCACTTCTGTGCCCGCCGCCGGGCTGCGCGCTCTGCTAGATTGTCTGGCTGCGCAACTTTGCTCCCGGCCGTTGTCGCGAACATCTTCTCTGCTCGCCTTCGGCCTGCTGCCTGCTGCCTGTCGCTCCCCGCATCCGTCCCCGCGTGTCGGATCGCCGGTATCCCGCGCAGGGCGAATGCGGCTTCGAGTATGGCGTAGCGGGCATCGCAATTGGCTTGAAAAAGCAAACAGGCGGCTCCGCAATGGGCCGCCGCCTTATCTTGCACCGTTATTGTTTTTTCCTTTTCCCGTCGTTCGTTGAAAGCGGATTATACATTTCGCCGACAATCTTGAACTGGTCTTTGCCTTCGCGCAGCTCGGACAGGAACACTTCCCAGCGAGGCACGTTTGCGGCTACCAGAATGAGCCGCTCCAGCGCATCCAGCTTTTGGATTGCGCGAATTTCGTTTTGCACATCTTCCGGGACCTCGCCGAAGCGCATTTCCAGAATGGCGAGCAAATCTTCCCGGTCAATTGCCATCGCATATTGTTCCCGTTCGTCCAAGCTATCCTGCTCCTTCAATGCTTTAATCTGGTAGGACGCGAACCTCGCCGACTTCATAAGAAATGTTGCCGGCGATCGTTTTGCCGATAAAGCACTTTTCCCGCGCAGTCGTCGCGGCCTGTTCATATTCGCTTTGCCTTGCCGGCTCGCCGCCCGTTATCGTGGGGTGAACGATCAACCGGCTGAATTTGGCGCGCATCGGGTAATCGGTGATGATTCCCTCCGCCCGAACCTGCACGCTGGACGCCGCAAGCCCGGTTCTTTTCAGCACACCCAACAGTGTGCCGCTGTAGCAAGAACTAACCGCGCCGATCAGCAAATCTTCGGGGCTTGCGCCAACACCTTTTCCGCCCATGCTGGCCGGCGCTGAAACAACAAGCGTTTCGCCGTTCAACGTTGCTTTACCTTCCCCGTCTTTGCCGAGGCCGCTCCATTCCAACCGGGCCTCAAACCGCAAATCCGCCATGCTCGCTCCTCCCTCCAAACACGGCCTATATACACCGATTTTTGCCGGTCTTTGCCAAATTCATACATAATAATCGTTCAAACCGGGTTTTATTATTTCGGCTCATATGTTCCGGGAACGGTTCTTGTCGTAATCGCCAGCCGATTCCATCCGTTGATCACGATAATCGCCATGATGACTTGCGCCAATTTCTTTTCGCCAAGCGCTTGTTTTGCTTCCTCATAAACATCGTCAGGCACATGCGTGGACGCAACGAGCGTTACCGCTTCGGTCAAAGCCAGGACGGCCCGTTCTTCCGGAGTGAAAAAAGGAGTCTCCCGCCATGCGTTCAAAGCGTAAATGCGCTGTTCCGTTTCCCCCGCCTTGCGCGCATCCTTGGTGTGCATATCAATGCAAAATGCGCAGCCGTTAATCTGCGAGGCGCGAATTTTGATCAGTTCCATCAAAGTCTTGCTTAATCCGGTGCTTTGCACGTATTTCTCCAGACCAAGCATTGCCTCATAGGCGGCAGGTTCAACTTTGCCCATTTCCATTCTTGGTTCCATGCGAATTCCTCCTTATAAATGAATGGTCCAAAATTTTGCGCCTATATGGTAGTCCTTGCGCAAAACCTTTTCCTTGATTTGGATCAAGAAAAGTGTGCTGGTGCAATCAGTATTGCCCATGATATTCTATTTTAATGGGAAGTGATCGATTTGTCACGCTTGAAGGTTTCGTCAAACTACGTCGAACCGCTCGTCATGTTTGCCACTTTGCTGCGCTGGTTTTTGCTGGCTTCCGCTACCGGAATCATCGCCGGGTTGGGGACCAGCCTGTTTTTACGGGCGTTATTCGCATCGATCGAGCAAACGGAAAAAGCTCCGTTGTGGATTCATATCATCTTACTCCCTGTCGGGGGATTGTTGAACGGCCTGATCATTTATTACGGCTACGGCAAAGGGAAATTGCGCGGAAAAGATTCCGTCATTGCCGCCGTGCATGAACGGGGCGGGACAATGCCGGTTAAAACAGGATGGATCAAGCCGTTAGCCGCCATCATTACCTTGGCGTCGGGCGGTTCGGCGGGCAAGGAAGGTCCCTGCGCCCACATCGGCGGTTCGCTGGCGGCGTGGTTCGCCAAGGCAATCCGCCTGAATGCGGAAATGCGCAAGCGCATGATCACTTGCGGCATCAGCGCCGGGTTTGCCAGCGTATTCGGCACGCCGATTGCCGGAACCATATACGGCATTGAAGTGTTGACCATGGGACAGCTTCGCTATGATTTGCTTTTCCCCGCATTTGTGTCGGGCGTCGCCTCATTCGAGATAAGCCGCTGGATGGGCATTCCTTATTTTTATTATCCGTTCCATGGCTCAACCGCCGGCTTCGACGGCCTTATCATCCGCATTTTTGTGCTGGGCACATTGTGCGGACTTGTCTCCTGGATGTTTATCGAACTGAATGAACGGTTTCGCCTGCTGTTCGGGTGGATGCAACGAAAATGGCGACTCTGGCAACCTTCCGTTCCGCTTTTTGGCGGGTTGATTCTTTCCGTACTGATCCTGTTTTTGCCGGCTGATTATTTGGGGCTTAGTTTGCCATTGATGGACCGGGCGCTCAACGGTGAGCACATTGCGTTTTTCGCGTTTTTCTGGAAAATCGTTTTTGTCGCTATCACCTTGGGCTCCGGATTTTATGGCGGCATTGTCACCCCCCAATTTGTAATCGGCGCGGCCGCCGGGAATGTGTTTGCGCATCTTTTGCATATCAATCCGGTGCTGGGCGCCGCGATCGGGATGGTCGCGGTAGTCGCGGCATCATCCAATACGCCGATTGCCGCAATCGCCATGGGCTTTGAACTGTTTGGCAGTTCGATCGGGCTATATATGCTGGCCGCATGCATTCCCGCGTATATTATGGTTGGCCATCGCAGCGTGTATCCGGACCAACTCGTAACTTTTCCGAAGTCGCTCTGGATGCAACTGCAAGCCGGCGTTCCGCTCAAAAACGAACATATCCATATTTCATACGGAGTACTGAAACGGATCAAGCGATGGCAGAAACATCATGTTCACCGCGGCGCACAACCGCCCGGCAAGCGCTATTGAAGCGGGATTGCGCGCCTCGCGCTCCCGCGATCTTTTTCACGGAGTTTTTTTCAATCAGGACAAACTCATATGCGGGCCGTCCGACGTTGCGGGCGGCTTTTTATTAGGTATAAAACCGGCAAAAAACAGGTAGACTTCAAGTGAAAGGCGGTGAGCGAACGATGTCCGGACCGGCGCTTAAAAAGTGGGACAGCCATTCGTCCATCCACGAAGCGGCTTTGACGGAAGCGAAGGAATTAACGGAGATATTGCGGCAATACGTCAACTCGCAAGAGCAAGAAAACGCGTTGAAAGTGGCTTATATCGCGCTCGAACACTGGGAGACGCGGACATTGATCCACGCGCAGGAAGAGGAAGAAGGGTTGTATCAGGAAGCGCTGCGGCTAAATCCCGATTATGCGCTTATCGTGCAAGATTTAACGCGCGATCATACGATCATGCGCAAGCTGGCCAGAGATATAAAACGAATGCTGGCAAAAGGCGAAACAACCGCGGAACTTGTCCAACGTTTTCAAGCTCTGATTCTGGTTGACGAATTACATAATGAAGATGAAGAAAGATTCGTTACCGGCGCCTTTCCACATAACCATTTGCCGATCGGAGATGACCTGTCTTGGAACTGCAAAAGCGGTTAGCAGCCGCCGGTTTGCCATTGCGTTTCGTCGCGCCCGGATGCTATGACGCCATGCTGCGCGAATTTTCCCGTTTTCATCTGTTTGCATATGATGTTCAGGCCCACGCGGTGCAGGATGCAAACGGCATAACCATCGTGCTGCGTTTCGGCCTTCAGCTTGACCATGAAAAACGGCAATATTTTACCCGGGAGCAAATCGCGAATATGGACGATGAGCTGACCGCTTTTTTCCGGAAAGCCGCCGAAGACTGCAAGCAAAAATTGAAAAGCGATTATATGAACATGATCAAAACTTGAGAGTTGAAGGTGAAACGATGTGAATAAGCGCAACAAATTGCTGCAATCGTTCAAACATTTGCAACGCGGCGTGCGGTTCAACGATGGTTGGAGCGAGGAAAACCCGCGGCCGCGGGATTGGGAAAAATTGTACCGCGGGCGCTGGCAGCACGACAAATTTGTCCGCTCGACGCATGGCGTCAATTGCACCGGCTCCTGCAGCTGGAAAATTTATGTGAAAGACGGCATCATCACCTGGGAAACGCAGCAGACGGATTATCCGACAACCGGTACCGATTTTCCGGAATACGAACCGCGCGGTTGTCCGCGCGGCGCCAGTTTCTCCTGGTATACATACAGCCCGGTGCGGGTGAAATATCCTTATATTCGCGGCGATCTGATTCAGTTGTGGCGGGACGAACGCAAGCAAGGCCATGATCCGGTCACCGCCTGGGAGCATATTGCAAGCGACGCCGCCAAGCGGGACAGCTATGTCAAGTCGCGCGGCCATGGCGGTTTTGTGCGTTCCGACTGGCAGGAAGCGTGCGAGATCATTGCGGCGGCGACCATCCATACGATCAAAACATACGGGCCGGACCGTATCGCCGGATTCAGCCCGATTCCGGCCATGTCGATGGTGAGCTACGCCGCCGGAACCCGCTTTCTCTCCCTGATCGGCGGCACGATCCTCAGCTTCTACGACTGGTATGCCGATCTGCCTCCCGCGTCGCCGCAAGTATGGGGCGACCAAACGGACGTGCCGGAAAGCGGCGATTGGTACAACAGCAAATATTTGATCATCTGGGGCACCAACTTGCCGCAAACGCGCACGCCGGACGCACACTTCATGGTGGAAGCGCGCTACAACGGAACAAAAGTGGTCGGGGTAAGTCCCGATTATTCCGAATATGAAAAATTCGCCGATATGTGGCTGCCGGCCAAGCCGGGAACCGACGCCGCCTTGGCAATGGCTATGACGCATGTCATTCTGAAAGAATTTTATGTTGACAAAGAAACGCCCTACTTTAGCGCTTATGTCAAACAATATACGGATCTGCCCTGCCTTGTCACGATCAAAGAAGTCGGCGGCCAATGGAAGGCGGATCGCTTTCTGCGGGCAAACGACCTTTTTTCCGGCGTCAACCTGGGAGAATGGAAAACGGTTGTCTGGGACAGCGCGTCCGGGAATACGGCTATTCCCAACGGGAGTCTGGGTTTCCGCTGGGACGGCGGCAAACAATGGAATCTGGACCTGACAGCGGAAGACGGACATGTCATCGACCCAAAACTAAGTATGCTCGACATTGCCGATGAGATCGTAACCCTGACATTCCCCTACTTTGCCGAAAAAAAAGGCGACACAGTCAAACGCGCCGTGCCCGTCAAACATTTGCCAGGCATAGACGGGAACGTCCTGAAAGTGACGACCGTCTTCGACTTGCTGCTCGCGCATGTCGGCGTCGGACGCGATCTTCCCGGCGATTATCCGCAAGATTACGACGATATGAAGCCATACACACCGGCCTGGCAAGAGGCCATCACCGGCGTGCGCAAGGCGCATGCCATTCGCGTCGCGCGGGAATTCGCGCAAAACGCGGTGATGACAAAAGGCCGCTCCATGATCGCCATGGGCGGCGGCACGAACCACTGGTTTCACAGCGACCAAATTTACCGCGCCATCCTGAATCTCGTTTTATTGTGCGGCACGGAAGGCGTGAACGGCGGAGGCTGGGCGCATTACGTCGGGCAGGAAAAGGTGCGGCCGCTTGAAGGCTGGCAGCAGGTCGCGTTCGCGCAAGATTGGGTGAAACCGGCGCGGCTGCAAAACGCCACTTCCTTTTTTTACTTCATAACCGAGCAATTCCGCTACGAGTTTCCGGTCCAGACGGAAAAGACCGCCTGGGGCGGACAATATGACAACATGCATCCGGCCGATTTCAATGCGATGGCGGCAAGGCTTGGCTGGGTGCCGTCGTATCCGCAATGGACGCAAAATTCGCTGGAAGTCGTAAAGGAAGCGCGCGAAAAGGGCGCGCAAAACGATCAGGAAATTGTGGAATATGTCGTGAAGCAATTGACGGAAGGCAAGCTGGAATGGGCGATTGAAAATCCGGAGGAACCCCGCAACTTCCCCCGCGTCTTTTTCAATTGGCGATCCAATCTGCTCGGCGACAGCGGAAAAGGCCATGAATATTTCGTCAAACATTTTGTCGGCGGAGTGGATCATGTGCTGACCGACACCGACCAGTCATGGCAGCCGAAAGACGTTAAAGTAAATGACCAGCCGCCGGTCGGCAAAGCGGATTTGCTGGTCGCGATCGATTTTCGGATGACCAGTTCCGGCCTGTTTTCCGACATTGTGCTCCCCGCCGCGACCTGGTACGAAAAATACGATCTAAGCAGCACGGACATGCATCCGTTCATTCATCCGTTCAATGCGGCGATCAACCCGCCGTGGCAAGCAAAAAGCGATTGGGACGCGTTTCGGGAAATCAGCAAGGTATTTTCCGAACTGGCGGAAAAAGCGCTGCCCGCCTGCGACGATATTGTCATGTCGCCGCTTACGCACGATTCGCCGGGCGAAGTCGCGCAAAGTTACGGCGAGGTAAAAGATTGGCGCAAAGGCGAAGTGCAGGCGATACCCGGCAAAACAATGCCGAATTTTGTCGTGGTGCATCGTGATTACCCCAATCTTTTTCACCAATGGACCACGATCGGCCCGAATATCAAACGCGGGTATGTCTCCAAAGGCGTGAAGTATCCGGGTGAAGACGTGTACCGCGATTTGATGAAGCGTTTGGGCGTTTCCACGCGCGATGGAATAAGCCGGGGAAATCCCGATCTGTATACGGACAAGCAGGCGATTGAAGCGATCCTAGTCATGTCCGGCGCCACAAACGGCAAGCGGGCGGTCGAAGGCTGGCAATCGCTTTCCGAACAAACCGGCAAACAGCTTGCGGAGATCGCCAAGCCGCGCGAAGAAGAAGCGTTCACCCTGCTCGATTTGACCGCACAGCCGCGCCAGGCCATTTCGACGCCGGTATGGAGCGGACTGGAAAAGGACAATCGGCGCTACGCCCCGTTTACGTTAAATACGGAGTACAAAATTCCGTGGCGGACGCTCACCGGACGGCAAAGTTTTTACCTGGACCATGAAATTATACTGGACTTCGGGGAAGGGCTGCCGATTTTTTTGCCGCCGCTTGTGTACAATCCGTTTTTAAAGGGAGAAAAGGGCGTGGAAAACAACGGAAAAGTGATGTCGGTCCGCTACCTCACCCCGCACCAGAAGTGGGGAATCCATACGATGTTTACGGACACTTCCAATATGGTCACGTTGTTCCGCGGCTGGCAGGTGGTGTGGCTGAACGAAAAAGACGCGGCGGCAATCGGGGTAAAGGACAACGACTGGATTGAGGTATACAACCGTAACGGCGCCATTGCCGCCAGAGCCGTATTGACATACCGCATACCCGCGGGCATCGCCTTTATGTACCACGCGCAGGACAGGACTTTGGGCGTTCCGGGCACCGCCATCAACAAAACCCGCGGCGGCACGCATAACAGCGTAACGCGCATTACGATGAAACAAACCCACTTAATCGGCGGATATGCGCAATTAAGCTACGGCTTCAACTATTACGGCCCGACAGGAAGCCAGCGCGATACGGTAGCCTTGATCAGGCCGCTTGCGGAGGTGAACTGGCTTGCGGATTAAATCGCAGGTGTGCATGGTTATGCATCTGGATAAATGCATCGGTTGCCATACATGCTCCGTAACCTGCAAAAACGTATGGACAAACCGCCCGGGGATGGAGCATGTCTGGTTCAACAACGTGGAAACGCGGCCCGGCCCCGGCTACCCCAAGCAATGGGAAGATACGGACCGCTACAAAGGCGGCTGGGTGCTGAAAAACGGCAAGCTCGCGCTCCGGGCGGGCGGCCCGTTCACCAAGCTGGCGACGCTCTTTTACAACCCGAATATGGCTTCGCTGGACGATTTTTACGAACCGTGGACGTATGATTACGAGCATTTGATCGAAAGTCCGAAAAAGAAACATTTGCCCACAGCCCGC
Organism: Bacilli bacterium; assembly: GCA_036381315.1. Classification (NCBI taxonomy): domain Bacteria; kingdom Bacillati; phylum Bacillota; class Bacilli; species Bacilli bacterium. The sequence goes on from DASVDB010000109.1 coordinate 9,418, forward strand.
CCCAAATCCCTTATTACCGGCAACTATATCGACAAACCGGAGTGGGGGCCAAACTGGGACGACGATTTGGCGGGCGGCAGTGAAATTGTGCCGCTCGATCCCAACGTCCGCAAAATGCAGGAACATATCGCCATGGAATACGAAAAAACGTTCATGATGTACTTGCCGCGAATTTGCGAGCATTGTTTGAACCCGTCCTGCGTCGCTTCCTGCCCCTCCGGCGCATTGTACAAACGCGACGAGGACGGAATCGTGCTGGTCGACCAGGATGCCTGCCGGGGATGGCGGTTTTGCCAGAACGGCTGTCCCTACCATAAAGTTTACTACAATTGGAATACGCACAAAGCGGAAAAATGCAATTTCTGTTACCCCCGGACGGAAGCCGGACTCCCGACGATTTGTTCGGAAACGTGCGTGGGGCGCATCCGTTATATCGGCGTCGTGCTGTACGATGCGGACAAAGTCAAACAAGCCGCGTCCGTTCCCGACGTAAAGGATCTTTACGAGGCGCAGCTGTCCGTTTTTCAAGACCCGTACGACCCCGAGGTAATCGCCGCCGCCCGCAAAGCCGGCATCACCGATCCCTGGATTGAAAGCGCACAAAACTCGCCCATTTACAAACTGGCGATGAAATGGAAAGTCGCCTTGCCGCTGCACCCGGAATACCGCACGCTGCCGATGGTCTGGTACGTTCCGCCGCTTTCGCCGATCATGAATCATATCGAAGAATCGGGCCTGAATACGGACAGCTATATTCCCACTGTTGATCAAATGCGGATCCCGATGGAATATTTGGCGTCCATCCTGTCGGCGGGAGATACGCAAGTGATTCGCAAAGTGCTGTTGAAATTGACGGCGATGCGCGTACACATGCGGCAGCAAACAGTCGGGGGCATGGACGATTTAAAGCATAGCAGGCTGTTGGCGGAAGCGGGCATGACGGCGAGCGAAATTGCCGAGATGGCGCGGTTGCTCGCGGTAGCCAAATATAACGAACGGTTTGTCATTCCGACCGGACGCAGGGAAATGGACAATGATCTTTACTACAAATACGGATCCTGCAGCCTGGAGGAAATTGCGCCACCCGAAGGCATGACTACGTATCCGTTCGGAAAGGGGAAATAAAGCCGTGCGGGAAGAACAGCGCGCCGTGCTTATAATCGCATCCAGACTGCTTTCCTATCCGGCCGAAAATGTGTGGGCGGAAGTGCTGGAAATTCAAACATGCATCAGGGAATGCATCGATTCCAAAGCTTTGCGGATCGAGCTGTCCCAAGCGGCCGCCGCATTTTTGGCGCTGCCGCACACCGAACTGCAGGAGCAATATGTCGCCACTTTTGATTTGCGGGAAAATACCGGATTGTACTTGACGGCGCATGAATTGGGCGATAGCCGCAAACGCGGCATGGCGCTCGTCGAATTGCAAAATTTGTTGAAGGAAAACGGCTATCAACCGCCGGAGGGGGAACTTGCCGATTACATTCCCATGTTGTGCGAGCTTTTGGCCGCGGGCGAAGATTCGCCGCCTTTACAACAGTTGAAAGGGCGCTTGGCTGTTGCGGTTAAACGCATATGGGAGCATCTGCCGGAAGACAGTTTGTATCGCCCCGTTTTTGCGGCGCTCACGCGCGCCGTTTTCGGCGAACCCGCCGCAAACGACATCGCCGAAGCGGAACGCGGGCGGGAGACGGCCGATCTTGATCCGCTGCCGTACCCGCTGATGTATCTTTGAAAGGAGTTAACGACAGATGGCTGCTATTTTTTGGTGGATCGTGTTTCCATATGTCACCCTAACGATCATGATCGCCGGATTGTTGTACCGGTTCGTGTATCGGCGCATCACATGGTATGCCCCATCGACGGAAATCCATGAAAAAGGCTGGCTGAAAATCGGCTCGCCGCTTTTTCACTGGGGCATCATCTTTGCTTTTATCGGCCACGTCATGGGCATCCTGATCCCCCGCAGCTTTTATGAAGCGGCAGGCATATCCGACGAGACGTATCATGCATTTGCCATTGCCGGCGGTGGCCTCGCCGGACTGATGGTGGTTGCCGGGCTTATCATTTTGCTTTTGCGCAAGCTGTTTGTGGAACGGGTGCGGGTGCACGCTTCGTTCGCCGACTATTTCACTTTTCTTCTGCTGCTGATTGTTGGCGGGATCGGAACCTATATCACCCTTATTTACGACACGACCGTCATGGAATTTGAATACCGGACGACAATCGGCCCCTGGTTTCGCAGCCTGTTTGTCTTTCAGCCGAAGTACCAACTGATGCTTGCCGTCCCGGCCATTTTCAAACTTCACGTCATTGCCGGCTTTTTGTTGTTTGCGTCCATCCCTTTTACCAGATTGGTGCATATTTTCTCTTTTCCTGCCCGCTATCCGACGCGCGCCCCGATCCAGTATCGCTCGCGGTCGGGCTATAAAAAAAACTGATTTGAATCAAGTTATTTTTTATTGCGAGCGGCTATCATAAGGGTTGAAAAATAATCGGCTATTTGCTAAGAAGCCCCTTATGGAGGAATTATCATGCGAGACAGGATGGAGCTTTGGTCGACATTTTACGGTCCCAATCTCGGCTACATCAATGAAATTTATGAACAATATTGCCAAGATCCCGAATCAATCGATCCTTCGTTAAGGCAATGGTTCGACCAATGGGGTGCGCCCCCGCAAGCATATTCCGCCGCAGCAACCCCTGCGCAAACCGCAGCGGTACAAAATGCCGATATCGGGGAATGGATGAAAAAAACGGCGGCGTGCCTGAAACTGCTGCAAACGATTCGCACGCGCGGCCATCTCGTAGCCCATATCAATCCGCTGCACGACGGCAGCGTGAACATAAATGCGTCCATGTTCAGTCCGGCAAATTACGGGCTAACCGAACAGGATTTGCGCAATATACCGGCGCATGCCATCATGCCGGCAGCTTCGCCGCATTTCCGCACGGCGTTCGATGCGCTCAAGCGGCTGACAAAACTGTATACCGGCAGCATCGGCTTTGAATTCGACCATGTGCCGGATGACGAAGAGCGCGATTGGCTGTACGAAACCGTTGAATCCGGCGAAGCGGCGCTCACCATGACAATCGAAGAACGGCTTGCGCTCCTGAAGCGCTTGACGGAAGTTGAAAGCTTTGAAACATTTCTGCACCGCACGTTTGCCGGACAAAAACGGTTTTCGATCGAAGGCGTCGACGCGCTTGCGCCCATGATCGACAAAGCGATCGAACTCGGCGCCCAAAACGGGACCGAGACTATTGTAATCGGCATGGCGCACCGCGGCAGACTGAATATTCTTTCCCATATAAAATCCAGCGAAGCGATTTTCGCCGAATTTTTGCATGCTCCGCACAGAAGCAAGGATCTCGGCGATTTAACCGAGCTGCACTACGGCTGGACCGGCGATGTGAAATATCATCTGGGCACCGAACGGATTGTCGAAGAAAACACGAGACGCATTCGGCTTTTCCTGGCCAACAATCCAAGCCACCTCGAATTTGTTTCGCCGGTTGTGGAAGGCTCTACGCGAGCCGCCCAGGAAGAGCGCAAGCAAGCGGGAGCGCCGCGGCAGGATTACAATAAAGCGTTTGCCATTCTGGTGCACGGCGATTCGGCCATGACCGGCGAAGGCATTGTCGCCGAAACGTTCAATTTGAGCAACATCCCCGGTTACCGCACCGGCGGCACCATTCACATCATCGCCAACAACCAGATCGGGTTCACCGCCGAAGGCGAGGAGGCGCGGTCCACGCGTTACTCGAGCGATTTGGCGAAAGGCTTCGCGGTTCCGATCGTGCACGTGAATGCGGACGATCCCGAGGCTTGTCTGTACACCGTGCTGCTTGCTTACAAATATCGCGAAAAATACCACAAAGATTTTCTGATCGATTTGATCGGCTACCGGCGCTATGGCCACAACGAAACGGACGACCCGGTCGAAACGCAGCCTACCCTGTACAGCCTGATCAACGCCCATACCCGTGTACGGTTGCGCTATGCGGATGCGCTCAAAAACGCCGGATTGATCACCGATCAGGAAATCAAGCAAATCGAACAGGACGTGCTAAACAAGCTTAAAGCGGATTATGAGCGGGCAAAGGCGCGCAGCGGCCAAAAGGCGGACGCTTCGCAAATGCCGCAGTTCGCCGCGCTGCCGGAGGTGCAAACCGCGGTGCCCCGGCAAGTGTTACGGGAAATAAACGACTCGCTGTTGCAGCGGCCCCGCGATTTTTCCGTTTACCCGAAGTTGGAACGGATTTTGCAACGCCGCAGTACCGCGTTCGAAGACGGCGGCACGGTCGATTGGGCATTAGCCGAGACACTGGCTTTCGCCGCCATTTTGCGCGACGGCACGCCGATTCGAATTACCGGGCAAGATACGGAGCGCGGCACTTTTGCCCATCGCCACCTGGTGCTGCACGACGCCAAAACCGGGGAGCGTTACAATCCATTGCAGCATCTGCCGCACGCGAAAGCTTCTTTTGCCATTCACAACAGCCCTGTTACCGAAGCGGCGGTATTGGGTTTTGAGTACGGCTACAATGTGATGGCTCCGGAAACGTTTGTATTGTGGGAAGCGCAATTCGGCGATTTTGCCAACGCGGCGCAAGTAATCATCGATCAATTCATCTCGGCGGGACGGGCAAAGTGGGATCAAATCTCTACCCTTGCCATGCTTTTGCCGCATGGCTACGAAGGGCAAGGCCCCGAACATTCAAGCGCCCGCCTGGAGCGATTTTTGCAATTAGCCGCGGAAAACAACTGGATTGTCGCCAATGTGACGACCGCCGCGCAATACTTCCATATTTTGCGGCGCCAAGCGGCTATCGGCGGGAAACATGAAGCGCGCCCGCTTGTAATCATGACGCCGAAAAGCCTGTTGCGCAATCAACAGGCGGCTTCGCCGAGCGAACTGTTAAGCGAAGGCAGTTTTCGCGTCATTCTGGAACATCCGGAATTGGGCAAAAAGCCCAACCAAGTCAAACGACTGATTCTCTGCAGCGGAAAAGTGGCGGTTGATTTGGAAACGGAAATTGCCGCAATGGATAAAAAGCCGGAATGGCTTCATATTGTGCGGGTGGAACAATTATATCCGTTCCCGAGCGCCGATATTGCCCGCATCATTTTCCCGTTCCAGGCTTTGCACGAAATCGTCTGGCTGCAGGAAGAACCCAAGAACATGGGGGCATGGGCGTTCGTGGAGCCGCGTCTGCGCGCATTGGCTCCGCGCCAGGCGGATATCCATTATATCGGCCGACCGGAACGGTCAAGCCCTGCCGAAGGCAGCGCCGAGGACCACAAACGCGAGCAGAAACTGATCCTCAAGCAAGCTTTAAATCGGGATTTATTTAAAACTTTGCAAGAAACAACGAAGGGAAGCGGTCTTCTTGTTTGAAATCAAAGTGCCGGAATTGGCGGAATCGATTACGGAAGGAACAATTTCCAGGTGGCTGAAAAATGTCGGTGAATTGGTGCAGGAAGGCGAGCCGGTTGTCGAACTGGAAACCGACAAAGTGAATTTGGAGGTGCCTGCCGCCGGAACAGGCGTGCTGACAGAAGTGTTGCGGCAAAAAGGCGAAACGGTGAAAGTCGGCGAGGTGATTGGGCGCCTGGACGAGAACGCCGCAGCGGCGCCACAAGCCGCGGCGCCACAAGCCGGAGGCGCGCCGAGCGGGCAACCCGCGCCGGTAACGCCGCCCGCCGCACAACCGGCGCCGCAGCCGGTTACCGGCGTACCGGCAGCAGCCGCAGCCAACGGAACGGCAAACGTCCCGGCCGCGCCCAACAGCGCCAAAGCCGCGGAGCAAGCGGCAACGGCTACCCCCGCCGCCCGAAAACTGGCCAGAGAACGCGGCATCGATTTGCAGCAAGTGTCTGCCCGCGATCCGCTGGGCCGCATCGGAACTGAAGACGTAAAGAACTATACGCCGGGCGTGCCTGCGCCGGGCGCGACAGCACTGTCCGTCCCCGGCTCGCCGGCTCAACAGGGGGCAGGCGGCCAGCCCGCTCAACCCGGCCCTGTCGGCCAACCTGATAAAGAAATCGAGCGAATCCCGATGTCGCGCCGCCGCTTGACGATCGCCAATCGCTTGCTCAACGTGAAAAACACAACCGCGATGCTGACCACCTTCAACGAAGTGGACATGACCGCGATTATGGATTTGCGAAATCGGCGCAAGGACAAATTCCAGGAAAAATTCAACGTGAAACTGGGATTCATGTCGTTCTTCGTCAAGGCGGTAGTCGGGGCA
>DASVDB010000110.1 GCA_036381315.1 Bacilli bacterium
AACGGCGAATAAAATCGTTGTTCCAAGCCGCTCACAGTTTGCCAGGCTGAAGAAGCTGTACCCTTTTTGCGCGAACAAAACAGTTGTCATCAAGCACGGTATTGTCTTGCGAAAAACCAAGGCCAAAGGTCCCCGCCACCATCTTCTGTATGTTGGGCGGATCATTCCGTTGAAAGGAATAGAAAAGCTTTTGATCGCTGTTTCCTTATTGAAGCGCCGGGGCAAAAAAGTCAGGCTGGATCTGGTTGGAACCGGTCCAAAAGGTTATATAAGACATCTGAAAGCACTATGCAGAAAACTTGGAATATCGTCGGAAATTCGCTGGATTGGGTTTTGCAATCAGGCGCAGTTGCAAAAAATGTACGCTTCCCATGGGGCGGTAGTCATGCCCAGCCTCCAGGAGTCATTCGGTTTGGTTGCGCTTGAGGCGCTTGCCAATGGGATTCCGTTGGTTTCGACGCGAGCCGGAGGGCTTGCCGAATTTGTCAACAGCAAGGTGGCGCAAACGATTCCGAAAGTAGACGGCTCCGCCATTAGCAAGTCCATCCAAAATATGTGGAACCACAAAAAAATCACCGACCAACGCGTCGATGCCGGACGGAAGTTGGCTTCCCGGTTTCAATGGCCCCATGCCGCAAGACGATATAAAAATTTGTTTCAACAAATCCAGGGGGGCTTAAAGGAGGCAAAAACACTTTGATGATCCCCAATCAGGAAGTCAGACAACTTTCCCGCAAGTTTGGAATTCAAGCAATACGAATGAAGATCGTGCAAAAAGGAGTTTATCGCATCGTGACGCCCGAGGGAAACGAGTATTGTTTGAAACGAATGCCCTATCCCCCCGTCCAGTTGCGTTGGATTGACAAAACGCTTCAACAAATGCGCCTAACTGGTGCCATCCGGATCGGATGGCGGAATCCTCACGAAAAATCGGGAAAACGCCTTTTTGTCAAATGGCGGCGCGAAAGTCCCCCATTTGTTCTTATCCCTTGGCTGAAAGGAGTATGGCCTTCACCCCATTCAAACCGACAAATGAAAGATTGCGGAACTCTATTGGCCAAATTTCATCAGGCCGGCAAAAAAATAAAGATTGCAACACCAGGCCGGCAAAACATGATGGGGAAATGGCCGTCCTATCTGCGGGAGGAACAAAACAAGCTGCGAAATGCCGTTTACAAAGCGAACAGAAACGGATTTCACAGCCCGCTCGACCGTTTGCTGCAAAAGCACGGAAGCGAGATATTACAAATGGCCGGCGCTTCTATCCGGGCATTAAGAAACAGCAACTATAAATCCTTATGCCGGAATACGCAGGCCACCTTATGTCATGGGGACTGCGGCCCGACCAATCTTATTCGCACCGGAAAAGGCATGTATTTGATCGACTTTGAAACGCTGCGACTGGATTTGCGCGCGTACGATCTTTACAGACTGATCTTCAATTCCTGCAAAGACCATAACTGGAATTTTGCGATCGCCAAAGCGATTCTGGATGGATACCAGAAAGTTTGCAAATTAAACCGGTCGGATTTTCAGTTGCTAAAAATTTTGCTGCGCTTTCCGCGAGGAATGTGCAAACTGATTCAACATTATGATAAGAAGAGTCCCAAGGAAAAATTGCAAGTTGAGCGCGATTTCCCCAAAGTTCTCGCACATGAACGGAGAAGAAGCGCATTTCTCAAAAAACTGGACTCATACGCGGGATAGGTTAGTGAACCGATCTGAATTTCTTGAAAATATCAGCCCAAAACAGGTATACTAGCTTTATGTATCATATGCGAACGGAACGCATGCCATGCGTTGGCATTGCCAGTTTCGCAAACGTCCGGCGCCGAAATGCCGCTGCCGGGTGGAGTTGATATCCCCAATGGACTACCATTCGTCGCTTTCGGCAGACGCGAAAAAATGGAATCGGCAAATCATCAATTTTTACTGGTTTTCCTTTGTCATTGCTTTTATCGGGCAAGCGGCGGGGTTGTTTTTTGCCTTGCGGTTAAGCCACGAAGAGGTACTGGCTTATATCAAAATCAATATCCTTCTTGAAAATGCTCTTATGCTGTTGCTTATGATTTTGGCCGAGCTCATGGTTCGCTATCTCCCCCGATTGGCCGACTATATTGTGATCAGCGCCGGCATCTTGCTCTGTTTTGCGATTATTTTGGCAACCGGCGGAATGCCGGGCATTCATATCATTTTAGCCATGCCGCTTTTTGTGTCGGTATTTTATTTTGATATCCGCAAATTGCTCTTCTCCGGAACTACAATGCTGGTGCTGTTTTTGCTGATCATCAGCTTCGTTCCTGCGCAGAAAATCCCGCCGTTTCAAATCATTTTGATCATCGGTACGATGTTTGGCTTGACGGCTACCGGCATTACGGTTTTGCGGCGGGGAATCGCCATCATGAAGCATCTCGAAAAATCGCTGAAGTCGGAACAGGAATTGCTCATCCAAAATATCCTCATGGATCGCAAAACGAAGCTGGATGCTTTGACGGGATTATACAACCACGGTTCTTTTCAGGATTTTCTGGCTACTTTGATCGAGCAATATCAAAAATCGCCGTTTCCGTTCTTTGTGGCGCTGCTCGATATCGATAATTTTAAAAAGGTAAACGACACATACGGGCATTGGGTTGGCGATATCGTGCTGAAAAAAGTCGCCGCCATAATCGACGAAAAGTTATCCGCCAACGATTTTGCGGCGCGCTATGGCGGCGAGGAATTCGCCGTGATTT
>DASVDB010000111.1 GCA_036381315.1 Bacilli bacterium
CCGAAAAAAGGCTGATTTGAAATTGTTACGGACGCAGTGGACGCTATTTGTCGTTTCCATGCCCGAATATCAGGGAAAATGCGAAAATAGGCTCTCCTACGACCGTTAGAATCGCAAAGCAGGCAATTTGCGCAAAATAAGCTTTTCTACGACCGCTAAAATTTGCAATCCGGCAAACCGGTTGAGTTTCCGCCGCAAGTTTTATAGGTTGCGATGGCAAGGTTGGAAATTCAGCACTGCAAATGCCTTGCTTTTGTGCGGGCATGGCGGCTAGAATAAAGGATGGAGGCGGAAAGGGGCGAAAAGGGATGACGGAAAAAGAACAAAAAACTCCGGCAAATCTTTACATATTGAAGCTTTCGTTCGCCTTTTTTGCGACAGGTCTTGCGGTTTTTCTGTCGACAATGGGCGTGATGGCCGTATTTCTGCCCGCTCTCGTGCGCCTGCAATCGTTTCAGACCGCGGAAGGGATGCTGCTCGCGCATTTGTTGGTGTTGGGGTGGGCGACCATGATCGCCATGGGCGCGAGTTTCCAAATTACCCAGGTGATCATGCGCACGACGCTGTTCAGCAGAACGCTTGGTTTTATCCAATTCGCTTTATACGTTGCGGGCTTTGTCCTGTTGTTGGGCGGATTTTTGGCGGACGCGCGGCTGATCGTTTACGGCGGCGTTCTTCTTTCGCTTGGCGTCTTTTTATATACCGGCAATCTGGGTATAACGTTTTACCGCAAACGCGAATGGAATCCGTTTGTACTAGGCGTTTCGCTCAGTTTGTTGGACCTTTTGGCCACGGTTCTCTTAGGAATCGTGATGGGGCTGCGATTTGCGTATGGATTTGGCGCCGAAAATCATGCGGCGGTATTTGGCAGCCATCTGTGGCTTGGTCTGGGCGGCTGGTTGTCCGGGCTCATCATTGTTTACAGCTTCAAGCTGTTGCCGATGTTTTTCGTGTCCGCGAAAAAAGTCGGCCGGGAGGCTTACTGGATCATCGGCGGCGCGCAGGTTGGCGTTTGGCTGCACGCGGCTTCGTTGTGGTCCGGTTATTCCGCAATCGCGATCGCGGGCGATTTGTGCCTGCTCGGCGCGCTTGGCTGGTTTGCCGTGTTCGCGTGGCAGGTGCGGCGGCAAAGCCGCAGCAAACAGCCGGTCGGGGCCGTGCGGGTGGCGCTGTTGTGGGTGCCGGCGGTATTTTTCCTGTATCTTGTTTGGACTGTGCTTGACTGGCTTAACATAAGCGGCGATATGTTTGTTACATTCGTGATTATTCTGGTGATTTTAGGGTGGTTTTCGTCCACGATTCTCAGTTACCTGTCCAAAATTTTCCCGTTTTTGTGGTGGGCGAAGCGTTATCGGACAAGGGAAGAGAAAAAAAGCGCGCCGTTGTTGTCGGAAATGCTGCCGGAGGCGCGCATGACCTGGGAATTATGCATATTTCTCGCAGGCGTCGGCGTCGTTGCGGCAAGCTTTTTATTGGGTTCGCCGGGAGTCGCCGTCATCGGACAAATCGTTGCCCTTATAGCGGCAATCGTTTATTTCGTCGAACTGATGCGGGTTTTCCGCTTCTGACGCCGGCTGAAATCGGGAGTGAACGGTTTTGAAATGGGACGGGCATACGCATACGCATTTTTGCAAGCACGGCAGCGCGGCGCATTTGCGCGTGTATTTGGATCAAGCGGTTGCGCTGGGGTTTGAACGCTATACCGTGAGCGAGCATCCGCCATTGCCGGCGGGCTGGATTGCCGATCAGGCTTTGTTTGCCGAATTGGCGATGAAGATGGACGAACTGCCGGATTATTTGGCGTGCGTTGCCGAAGCGAAAAAAGCCTATGAAGGCAAGCTGGATGTGCAAATCGGACTGGAGCTCGACTATTTGTCCGGCAATGAATCGTTCACCGAGCACATCGTGGAAAAATGCGGCGACATGCTGGAAGATGCCGTCGTATCCGTGCATTTTTTGCCGGGCGAAGGCGGGATGCGCTGCGTGGATTTCACGGCGGATGATTTTCGCGACGGGTTGCTGCGATATTACGGAACGATGGACGCGGTTGCGGAGGAATACTACAATCATGTGGAAAAAGCGATCGAACAGGCAAGCGCTTGGCCGTTTCGCACGCGGATCGGCCACATCAACCTGATCGAGAAATTCCTCCTTGCGCTTCCCGGGATCGATGAGGGCCTGATCAGACGCCGATTGACCGGTATCATCGCAAAACTGAAGGCGGCCGGCGTCGGCGTCGATGTGAATGTCGCGGGCTTTCGCAAGGACACATGCGGCAAAGCATACGCGCCGGCGTGGTTTATCGAAGCGTGCATGGCGGAAGGAATCGCTTGCGTATACGGTTCGGACGCCCATCAGCCGCATGATGTCGGCAGAGACTGGCTGTGGTACGCCGAAACGACAAAAAAAATCACAAAGGATAACGTCAACCGGGATCATGCCATCCGGGGACAGGCCAATATCAGCCATGGCAACGGTTCAACCGGATGACATTCCGGGACAACCGCGGCAGCACGGCCTGCAACAAGCCGTCTTTGCATTCCGCAACCCTTCCGCATGGGGGATGACTTGATGGGGATTGCTGAACGTGTTGATACTTTTTATATCCGGATTTTCCAATACGATGTGTTCGGAAACGGCGTAATTCGGAAAACCGCGCAATGCGCAATCGACGAGCATGCTCTTTGTTGGATGCTTGTTGACGGCGAAAACGGTTAATTCGGACCGCTTTGCTTTTGGAAAAAAAAGCCTTGCAAGTTCCCCCAAATCATGTTATATATCAGGTGAGGGATCAAAACGTTTAAATTAAAATTCGTATAAATGCCCTGTAAGCGCTTTTATTTCGATAAATATTTTGCATTCTTGCGCTGTTTTTGTGCAGACACCATGAAAAGCTACGAAACATACCAAAATATACTTTAAAATTTAAACGTTTAAATTCTCTTAATAATTTTGCCGGAGGCGGTCAACCGAAGGGAAACGGGCGAATGATGCCGATTGACAACATGATCTGCTTATGCGTCGATGCTAAACGTTTTTCACAAAAAAGCCGGAATTTCCGAAGAATTGTGTCAAACGTTTAGATAAATAAAACAGTTCAAATTTATGAAGGGAGAACGGGTCAAATGAAAGCAGGAAAGAGGCTTGGGGCAGTACTTATCGCGGCTATACTCGTATTTGGCGTAATAGGCTGCGCGAAAAACGGGGCAAACACGACAACGGGAGGAGACGTATCAAATTCGTCTGCGACATCGGCGCCCGGAGGCGGGCAAAAAACCGAGAAGGTCAAGATCACCTACTCCATGTGGGGCAGCGAAGAGGAAGGAAAGACAACCCAGGCGACGGTAGACAAGTTCAACGCCTCGCAGGACAAAATCGAAGTCGAAGTGGTGCCGATTCCGTGGGAAAATTACATTACGAAGTTAAATGCGATGGCAACGGCAGGCCAGTTGCCGGATACGGGGATGTTGAAGGAGGATGCCGTCATCCAGTGGTCCTCCGAGGGCATGCTGAATGATGTCAGCTCTATGTATGAAGGAAGCGACAGCAAGCCGCTGGACAGTCTGGCATACAAATATCAGGGCAAAACCGTAGCCTACGCTTCCGCCAATGAAGTCCTCCTTCTTTATTACAACAAAGATTTGTTCGATAAGGCGAAAGTGCCCTATCCGCCGGCCACTTTGGATAAAGCATGGACATGGGAAGAATTCGTGGAAGTGGCCAAGAAGTTGACGCTTGACAAGAATGGCAAGCATCCCGGAGAAGACGGCTTTGATCCGCAGAACATCGTACAATATGGCGCATCCGTTGAAAATCTGCCGTGGCAGTTGGAAACCTGGACGCTTAGCAATGGCGGCGGATTCTACTCAAACGACGGAAAAGAGGTCAGAATCGGAGAAGACGCCAGCATCGAAGCCATCCAGAAAGTTGCGGATCTGTACTTGAAAGATCATGTCGCCCCGTTGTCCGTCGGGCAAACCGATGACGGCATTCAGCGCACCATCATTACCGGGAAGGTCGCCATGGCGACGAACGGCGCGTGGAACGTCGGAACCAGCCTGAATACGGCTAAAGCGGAAGGGTTGAATTATGGCGTAGCCGTATTGCCATACATGAAGGAAAAAGTTACGCTGAACACAGGCGGCGCAAATGTCGTATTCGCCCAGACCAAACATCCGGCCGAAGCGATGGAATTCCTCAAATGGTACAATTCCGAAGAAAACAACTGGGGACTCATCGAATCGGGGATCTGGATGCCGACGTTGGAAAAATGGTATATGGATGAAACACTTACACATAAATGGGTCGACAATCCGAATTTCCCGCCGTATGACGAATACAAATCCGCGGTAGTCGATTATGCGCGATCGTCCGCCGCAAGACCCGCTTCCTGGTTCTATACGAATTATACGACGGACTTCAACAACTTGCTTGGGTCGATTCTGGGGGACGTTTGGACCGGAAAAACGACCGCCAAGGAAGCCATTACCAAAAATCTCGAGGCGTTGAAAGCGGCGCATTCAGGCAACAAATAACGAATCGGAGGGATGACCGCCATGGTCGCATAAATGGCGGTCATCCTTGAAAGGCGAGGTGGAAAGCGAGATATGGACACGATCAACAAAGCGCGAAAGCGCCGTTCCCGCATTCATTCCAGCGAGGAACGCGTTGCTTACGTATGCCTGATACCGGCTTTTCTGGGTCTGATTTTCCTGACATATTTGCCTCTGTTGGGTGTGTTGGGCATCAGTTTGACGAATTGGACAGGATTATCGGATCCCGAATTCGTCGGACTTGATAATTATATCAGGCTATTTACCATTGATCCTTATTTGCAAGACTCGATTGTCGCGACGGTTTACTTCGCCTTTTTGTCCGTAGCCGGAAGCATGATTTATTCGCTTTTCATCGCGGTATTGTTGAATCGGAAAATTCCGGCGAGAGGTTTTTTCCGGGCCGTATTTTATGTGCCGTTTGTTTTGCCAGCCGTCGCCATCTACGTAGGATGGTCCTGGCTGTACGAAGCGAATTTCGGTTTCTTCAACTTCCTTCTATCCGAAATGGGATTGAAAAAAATTCTCTTTATCGCCGATTCCAAGTATGTCGTCCCGTCTCTTTCCCTGATTGCGGTATGGCTGGCGGGGAACCTGATCGTTATCTTTTTGGCCGGGTTGCAAAACGTGCCGAGCGTATATCATGAGGCGGCTGAAATGGACGGCGCGAACAATTGGCAGCGCTTCCGGCATGTCACGATACCTTTCATGACGCCGATTATTTTTT
>DASVDB010000112.1 GCA_036381315.1 Bacilli bacterium
AGGAGCGCGGCGGCGGGACTTAATACTGGGGTGGTTGCGGCAAAGCGGGCTGCCCATGACCGGACAGTTGCTGGCGACGAAAACGAACGTGAGCCGGCAAGTTATCGTGCAGGACATTTCGCTGCTTAAGGCGGCCGGCGAGCCGATTATCGCCACTTCGCGCGGATATTTGTATGTCAAGGAGAATTTTGCCGGCCGGCGGATCAGGCAGGTCATCGCCGTGTGCCACAAGCCGGAGGAAACGGCGGCTGAGTTGTACACGTTGGTCGATTACGGCGTAACGATCGTAAATGTGATCGTCGAGCATCCAGTCTATGGAGATTTGACGGGATCGCTCATGCTGCAAAACCGTTTTGATGTGGATGAATTTTTACAAGAGATGGAACGAACGAGCGCCTCGCTGTTGTCAAGATTGACGGACGGGGTGCATCTGCATACGATTGAAGCCGATTCGCAAGAGCAGCTGGACAAAGCGGTCGAAGCGCTGAAACGAATCGGCATTTTGCTTGAAAATTAATGGTCGCGGGGGCGCTTGATGATGCGTACGAAGCTGGAAACAGCGTTATGCCGATTGTTGCAAATTCGCTATCCCATTGTCCTGGCTGGCATGGCCGGAGGGCCGACAACCGCGGAATTGGTGGCGGCGGTAAGCAATGCCGGAGGGCTGGGCACTTTGGGCGGCGCCTATTTGGATGCCGACGCATTGCGGGATGCGATCAGGAACATTCGCGGTAAAACGGACAAGCCGTTTGCCGTCAATTTGTTTGCCGCCGTGATGCGGGACGATAACAAGAGGACGCCGCGAATGCAGAAAATTTTAAACGGGTTTCGCCGGGAATTGGGCATTGCGGCGGCGGATGGCGCGCCTTTGCGCTCAGCCGACCGGTTGGCGGCGCAACTTGAAGTGTTGCTGACAGAAAACGTGCCGGTTATCAGCACAGCGTTTGGCGTTTTGCCGGATGCGGCCATGCGCGAGGCGAAAGCGAGGGGGATGCGCGTCATTGCGATGGTAACGACCGTGCAAGAAGCGTGCGAAGCGGAAAAAAAAGGGGTCGATATCGTAGTGGCGCAAGGCAGCGAAGCCGGCGGACACCGCGGGACGTTCGATGTGGCCAGGCATCCCATGGGAGCCAACATCGGCACGATGGCGCTGGTCCCGCAAGTTGTCGATCGGGTGCGCATTCCCGTTGTCGCCGCAGGCGGAATCATGGACGGCAGAGGGCTGGCGGCAAGCCTGGCGCTTGGGGCGCAGGGCGTGCAGATGGGCACGCGGTTTTTGACGGCGCTTGAGTCGGGCGCGCATCCGGCTTACCAGGAAGCGCTGCTAAAAAGCACGGAGGAAAGCTCGCGGATAACAAAAGTATTTTCCGGGCGCCCGGCACGCGCGCTAGCCAATTCTTTTATGGACCGGTTGGAAGCAAACGGCGAAGAGCCATTGCCTTTTCCCACGCAAAATACGGCAACGCGGGATATCCGGAACGCTGCGGCGCGGCAAAACAATCCCGCCTATATGTCATTATGGGCGGGACAAGGCGTGCGCATGCTGACTGCCGATAAAGGAGCAGCCGAGATTATCAGGGATATTGTCGATCAGGCGACGGAGATTTTGGGCTGAACCCCACTTCGTTTTTACAGCTCTTTACAAATAGGCAATGTTGCGATAGTCTGACAATAAATGCGATAGTTTATATGTTTGCCGAAAGTATCGGAAGACTTGATGGATGTTGAGAAACATTCACGAGTCTTTTTTTTGTTTCCAATTTTATCTATGTCGTTTATAATTTATGGAAAGGAAAGCATATATGAACCAAATTGTTGTGCGAAAACGAAATGATTCGAGTCTGTCGCTAAAGATGTGCTATGACGAGAGACTGCTTGACAAAATACGACGACTTCCGCAGAAGCAATAGGATAAGTCGGAAAGAATTTGGCTCATACCCTATCGCGAACACGATATTGCTTTATTTGTCAATATATTTCGCGATGAAAAGGGAATTGTAGATAGTGAACTTTTGCGGGAATGTCCGGCTTTGCAGCATTTTGCCGGCGAAGAAGAGAAAAGTTCGGGTGTGTTTTTATGCCTCGCTCCTGAATGGAACTTGAGGGAAGCGGAATGCCTTACCCGGCAATTACAGCTAAGTGCATACAGCACGAAAACGATCAAGTCTTATTGCAGTCAAGTCGGCCGGTTTCTGCATCATGTCGGCGCGCATTCCGCTATCGACGAGAAAACGCTGCAGAATTACAGTAACTTTTTATTTAATCGCAAGCTATCCCATGCCTATGTCGGCTAGGCAATCAGCGCCATTAAATTTTATTTGCTGCATGTACGCCGCAGTTATTTGCCAACCGGTTCGTTCGTCCAGCCGAAGAAGGAGCAGAAACTGCCAAGCGTGCTGTCGCAAAATGAAGTCGTTCGACTGCTTGGCGCGGTGCAAAGTTTAAAACATCGGGCAATATTCTTCCTGATTTATTCCTCCGGCTTACGGGTGAGCGAGGCTGTGAGGTTAAAGCCGTACGATCTCGATCCGGAACGCAAGACGCTTGTTGTCAAGCAAGGTAAAGGCAGGTAGGATCGGGTCACGATGCTCTCCGATGCGGCATTTGAGATTGTTAGGAAGTATGAACAGGCGGAACGCCCGAACAAATGGCTGTTTCCCGGCCAAGACCGGGATGGGCATCTGACGGAGCGCACCGTGCAGAAAGTATTCGAGCAGGCGAAGAAAAATGCCGGCATCACCAAGCAGGCAAGCGTCCACACGCTGCGCCACTCATTCGCCACGCAACTGCTGGAAGGCGGAGTGGATCTGCGCTAGCAGGAACTTCTCGGACACAAATGCAGCCAGACGACCCAGCGCTACACGCACGTGAGTGTAAAAGACATTCGCAGGATCCTAAGCCCGCTGGATAGGATAATGAATAGCGGCAAGGAAACGGGGAGGGAATAGGTGGCGGGTGGAAAATGAAAGTTTAAAGTGAAAGAGGAGCAAAGTTCGCAAATACCATACAATTGCGAGTATTAGCGAAATACGCAAACCCACATGGAAACAAGGTATTAACGAAATACGCAGAAAATAAGTTATATGAAACCGGTGTAAAGCATACTTAGATGAAGGTGATTCTATGAAGTATGAGGATCTTATGGATCTCAAAGAAGACATATTTTTTGCAAGTCATATGGAACCTTCAGTTAATACTCTAAGATTATTCGTTAGAAGAGGTAAGACTAGTGATATTGCAGAACCACTATTGATAGGTAATAGGAACCTAGGAGAATCATATTCAATTACTATTGATGATAACTCGCCGGTGATACAAATTGATTTTGAAAGTTATATTGGATATTCAATATTAAATGAGTCGTTCACTGTGTGGGATGATTATGAAGAGTTCAAAGGAAAGAATTTTAGAGTTTATACGAAATCAAGATACTTGGATTTTATATCGAATGGAACAATAGCATCTGAAGATCATCCAGGACCGTTTAAGCACCGGTTTTCCTTGTCAAATGGCTATATGATTACAGCACCGGCAAAAGACAGGTTGGAAGCGCTCAAAATATCCAACGAGTTGATCAAGAACTTTGAGAAGAAAGCAAGGAAAGATTGAACGATAAGGGCTGATTGTGCTGGGACACATCCGCACCGGTTTTCTATTGTGGAATAATATGGTACGATCGGATAAGCTCCGAAAGAACTGCGATGCCGGACAAAGGGGATCATTCATGGATGTAAATAAGCTATTTTCAGAATCACCTGTCTTTGAAACGAGACGACTACAATTACGTAGGTTATCGCTCGCTGATATTAATGATTACTATGAGCTTGCTTCCAGCCCCATTGTAACCGCACAAACCGCATGGGATAGACACATTACTTACGACGATACGAGAAATTACATAAATAAGATCTTGCAACGATATGAAGACAAGGATGAATATCATTGGGGGATCGTTTACAAAAAATCAAATCGATTAATTGGCCGAATCGGCCTGATTCAAATCGACCCAATTCATGAAAAAGCCGAGTTAGGATACGTGATCTCCGATCGTTATTGGAACCAAGGAATCGTTACAGAGGCAACTTATCCAATCCTGGATTATGGATTTAAAGTGCTGGGACTAAACCGGATTGAGGCCAGGTGTAATTTTAACAACGTCGAGTCATATAGAGTAATGGAGAAACTTGGGCTCTCGTTTGAAGGAATATTAAGAAAACAATTGAAAATTAACGGGATATTTACAGATCAACGGATTTATTCGATCTTAAGAGATGAATTTTTCAGCAGACAAAATTCCAGTGAAATAAATAGGAGAGCACAAATATGAAGCGATTTAAGAACGTGTACCAGTTTAAAATTACATTAAAAGGAACGAAGCCTCTCGTATGGAGAAGAATTCAAGTCCCGGAAACATATACTTTTTATGATTTTCATCTTTCCATTCAGGATGAGTTTTCCTCATTAGAAAATTTAATGCTGCAAAAAGCTGACGTCGCGGATACGGTTACGTTATTTTTTCGCGGAAAAACAAGGCAAAATGAGGATCATCGACTCAATCTTAATGACAGCCGGAATTATGTTAATGGCACAGCAGGGCCCAAGGAAATGATTCGATGAAGACAATCTACCTAATCAGGCATTGTAAAGCCAGCGGGCAGGAACCTCAAGCGCCGTTAACCGAAGAGGGCATAAAGCAGGCGGAGGAATTGGCTTCGTTCTTTCATGATAAAAAAATCGATTATATTGTTTCAAGCCCTTACGACAGAGCTGTAATGACAGTACATAAGCTGGCCGGGAAACTAAATGTAACCATACATACAGACGAACGATTGCGGGAGAGGGTTTTAACTTCGGAAATTATTCATAATTGGATGGACAAATTGGCGGAATCATTTGAAGATCCGGATATGAAACTTGTTGGCGGCGAATCTGCAAGGGAAGCGATGGCCCGCGGAATCACATTAATTGAGGAAATCATCATGCGGCCTGAGAAAAATATTGCCGTAATTACACATGGCAATCTAATGGCATTAATATTGGCGTATTATACCAACGAACCCGGATATGAAGTATGGAGGAGGCTGACCAATCCTGATGTTTATGCATTTGCGGTAGAAAACAGCGCAGAGAACATAATGGTAAAGCGAATTTGGAAGTAACTCGTTTATCGCGACATCACTGTTAGGCCTCCAATAATCCGGCATTAAATCCTCTTTGGCGAGAACCTCCGTAGCAACGGCATAAAGTGCTGACGAATCCGCGCCCGTTTCCCCCACCGGGAATTTTTTCGCTTGTCACCGACATTTCCAAATAGAAAATACGCCAAAATTTATTATGTCGAAAAATATTTTACAAAATGAACCATAAAAATGCATAACAAACTGCGATAATAAAATATTAATATTTGCATATAGCTAACAATTTGTTATGATAGTGTTTGATTGGTTAGCCAATACGCGCAAATGGAGGTCATGGACCGCACCGGGCGCTTCCAGGTACCAGAGCATTACTTGGAAGCGGTCGGCAAGTTGCGATAAACATATAGATTTAACAGAATGGATGGTCATGATGCGAGGGAAAGTGACGATTCAGGAAATTGCCGACTTGACGGGCGTTTCCAAGTTTGCAGTATCACGGGCTTTATCCGGTAAAAGCGGGGTCAGCGCCCAAACGCGGGAAATGATTTTAAAAGCCGCCGGGCAACTGGGATATTTCCGGAAAAACGAGCCGAAATGGTTCGAAGGCGAACTTCACGATAATACAAAGCAAAAATGGTCCGGAACGATTGTTGTGATGTTTCCCAATATCCGGTATCAGAATAAAGAATCAGTATATTGGGGGCCGGTGTTCGACGGTGTCTCTACGCGGTTGGCGCAAAAAGGTCTGGACATCATCACGCTGACGGAACCTTCCAAAGATATTTTCACATTGTTCAAACCGGAAGCGATTCAGGGCATTATTACGATCGGCGCCATTTCCACGCAAAATTTGCTGGATATAAACCGGCTTAGAATTCCTGTCGTTATGATCGATCATGCCGATCCGGCGTTCAACTGCGATACCGTGTTTGCGGACAACTACAAATGCATGAAAGAGTTGGTGACGAAGCTCATCAGCAAAGGCTACCGCAAGTTTCAATTCGTCGGCAACATCGATCACGCGCCCAGCTTTTACGAAAGATGGCTGGCATTTCGCATGACGCTCGAAAACTATCAGATCGAATTCAAGCAGGACCCGATGCTGATCGGCCCGGAAGCCGATGACATCTATAAGCTGTTCTTCAAATGGAAACCTGCAATTCTTCCCGAAGTGTTCGTCTGCGCAAACGATACGAATGCGCAATTTCTGATCGACGAATTGTCCAAACTCAACATTGATGTGCCCGGACAGTGCGCGGTCACCGGTTTTGACAATACTTGCGATACACATCCGCTTCTTGCGACTGTTAACGTAAACAAGGAATTGCTCGGGATGAGGGCGGTCGATCAGATGCTGTGGAGAATTTTGAACCGCGATTCGGCTTATGAGCGGAAACTGTTATACGGAGACATCATCATCAAAGATGAGAACTCCTATCCTTTGGCGGGGAAGCAGACGCAATAACGAACATCAACCCGGAACAGATCGCGATATAAGGAAACATGCGCTTAAAGAAGTGCGTGTTTCCTCTTTTTTTTGCGGGATATATTGACAGATGTTATGCTCGATGCAACTTCCTAACAAACCAAAGCGAAAACATAACTGAATCAAAACATTTAAATAATAATAATCTTATTATGATTTTAATCTAACAAAATTTTAGTTAACGTTTTTTCGTATTGACGGTTATATATGTTATATGGGGGAAGTAAAATGTTTACTGATGGTGATGAAGCTTTTTAAGTCGGCAAAAAAAATTTTTCTATCGTTAAAGCAGCATCAATTTCTTAAGGCAAAATGCTTAAGTCAAGCAAAATTTTAACGGGGGGATTTCCGTGTCCAAAATGAAAGGGCTTACAGTTTTGTTCATTGCCTTGACGCTCATTTTGACTGCATGCGGCGGAGGAAGCAGCAAAAGCGCTCCAAGCGACAGTCCAAGCGCGACAGTAGCGCCTACCGCAACGCCCTCGCCGTCCGCATCCGCAGAACCTGAGACGGTTGATCTGGACGGCAGAACTATCAAAATTGCCATGTGGTGGGATGGGCTGCCAAAGGGAGAGACAGCTGGCGAGAAAGCGCTGCTGGCCAAAATTGACGAACTTCAACAAAAATACAATTGCAAAATCGAATTTGTAAACATTCCGTTCGAACAGAATATGGATAATCTCACTACGTCCATTCTCGCAGGCGAACCGATGGCGGACATTGCCATTTTGGAATTCAAGCGCGCTATCGCGCCGATTAAGCAGGGCCTTTTGCTTCCGATGAGTGAATTTACAAAAGCGACAAGCGACGTCAACAACGAGCAAAAGCATATGGTGAAATTGCCGCAAATCGCCGGTCAGGATTATTCATTCACGACACCATACGTCTCCGTCGTCGGGATGTACTATAACCGCGACCTGTTCAAGAAGTTAAGCTTGCCGGATCCGCAGGATTTGTATAATCAGGGACAATGGAACTGGGATAAATTTCTGGAAGTTGCCAAGCAGGCAACCCGCGATACCAATAACGACGGGAAAATCGACACCTGGGGCTTCGCCGGTTGGCCGGATGACGCCGCCCGTCATTTCGGCGTAACGAACGGCGCGCTCTTCGTGAATGAAAACGACCTGACAAGCGGCCTTGCCGACCCGAATTTGGCCGAAGCGTTGGAATTCGTCAAGCGGATCTGGAACGTTGAAAACATCGTTAAAGTCAAGACCGGCAACAAAATGGACTGGAACGAAACAAATACGTTCAAAGACGGCGACGTCGCCATGTCCATCAACTATGATTGGAACGTTGGCGACCTGACGTTTGAAGTCGGCGTCGTGCCGAATCCGGCTGGGCCTCACAGCGACGGCAAGCACACATATGCGAACACGGCGCAAAACGGATATTTCATTCCAAAAGGCGTAAAGGACCCGCAAATTGTTTATCAAATCTTTGAAGAAATGTATGATTTGCCTCCAACCGAAGAATATCTCGGTCAAGACTGGCTGGAGGCGCGCTTCAAGAACGAGGCCGACATCAGGATGTCGCTCGATCATATAAATGGAACCGGACGTCTGTCGCTTGAAGAAGGCATCCCGGATTTTCCGTTCTACGCCATCATGGATGATATCATCAAAAATAACCAATCCGTATCGGCAACACTTGATAAATATAAACAAGCTGCGGATTCGTCTTTAGCCAAATTGAAGTAAATCTTTTCGGCCGACGCTCGGCAAGTAAGAGGGGTGCACCGTTTGCGACGGTTCATCCCCTTCGTTTTTCAATTGTTGCGCTTCAGTTTTAAGAATCGGCCGTACAAAGGCCGATTCTCCGTATAGGGAGGGCTGAATTTTGCGGCAAAAAAAGCGGCTCAAGCGTTTGGTGGTTTCCGCTATCGGCATCGTTATTATAGCAGGGCTTACGGTATACTGGACGGCCGGAACGTCCGAAGATTTTGATGTTGCCGCGATAATGGCGCCTGCCGCGGCGATTCCCGCCGATCCTTACATGCAAAAGCAAGATGGCGAAGATTACGCGGATTACTTGGCCAAACACGAAGACGCAGTCTTTCCCGAGCATGAAATCGTTATCGAAGCTGCTGATTTTCATACAGCAGAGGGCGACGGATTTGCGAAACTGGAAGGGTTTGCCGGAGATAGCGGCGTATCCCTTAAAACCGGCGAACAGGGCTTGGTTGAATGGCGAGTCGAGGTACCGGAGACGGGATGGTACAACCTTTCCGCGCTTTACTATCCGATAGCCGGCAAAAGCGCGAGCATCGAACGCTCGCTTTTGCTCGACGGGGAAGTGCCGTTTAACGAAGCGGCCCATCTTAAGTTCGACCGCATTTGGGTAAACGCATCGAAGAAAGTAAAGCGGGACAACCGCGGCAACGATTTGCGCCCGCAACAGGTCGAGCAGCCGGAATGGCGCGAAACGTTGCTTAAGGATTCCGACGGCTATTACGAAGACCCATTCCGGTTTTATTTGACAGCCGGAACCCATTCGTTGTCCTTTGTTTCATCGCATGAACCGATGGTGGTTCGCCGACTCAAACTCGTTCCGTACAAAGAACCGGCTGCTTATAAGGAAACATTGCAGCAATATCTAGCTGAGGGATTGAAAGAAACGAAAGATTGGCTGCTTACGATTCAGGGCGAAGATGCGGTAAAGAAATCTTCTCCGACACTTTATCCGCAAGCGGAACGCTCCAGTTCCGCCGTTACACCATACAGTCCCAAACTGATCCGCGTGAATTCGATCGGCGGGTACAACTGGCGCATGCCGGGCGATTGGATTGAATGGGAAGTCGATGTGCCGGAAACCGGGCTGTATAAAATCGGGATGAAAGCAAAACAAAATTTTGTCCGCGGCATTTATTCCACCCGTCGGCTGCTGATCAACGGCGAAGTGCCTTTCAAGGAAGCGAACCGGATTCCGTTTCGGTTTAAAAGCGGGTACCGCATTGATGTGATAGGCGGTGATCAGCCTTATCTTTTTAAACTTCAGAAAGGCAAAAATGTGATCAGACTGGAAAACAGTCTGGGCGGATTCGCCCCGCTCATTCGCGAAGTGAAGGACAGCCTGTACACGCTAAACGCCATGTACCGCAAAATTGTCATGATTACCGGCACAGCGCCCGACCCTTACCGGGATTACCGCGTCGACAAGCTGGTGCCTCATCTGATCGAAACATTTCAGGCGGAAAGTGAGCGGCTAAAAGCAATCAGCAACGAACTGCATCGCTTGTCGGGAGGAAGCAGCGATTCGGAGGCTTTGTTGAAGACGATGGCGGTGCAACTGGACGACATGATCAAAGATCCGGACACGATTCCGCGCAGGCTTACCGCCTACAAGATTAACACCGGCGGACTCGGTACCTGGCTGCAAAGGACGTTGGAAATGCCGCTGCAAATCGACGAAATCTATGTGGCTGCGCCGAACCAAAAATTCCCGCCCGCCGGTTCCGGCTTTCTGGCCGGGCTTAAACATGAAATGTTGACCTTCGCTTGGTCGTTTTTCATCGACTACAATCAGATCGGCAATGTCGCCGACAAAAACGATCAGCGCTCGATTTCCGTATGGATCGGCAGCGGCCGTGACCAAGCGAACACGCTTAAGGCGCTGATCGACGAATCATTCACGCCTGATTCCGGAATTAATGTCAATTTGAAGCTCGTGCAGATGAACACGCTCTTGCCTGCGACATTGGCCGGCCAGGGGCCGGACGTGGCGATGCAGATCGGAAGCGATATTCCCGTTAACTTCGGGATGCGGCATGCCGCTTATAACCTGTCGAAATTTTCCGATTACCAAGAGGTGGCACAACGGTTTCGTCCGAGCGCGCTTGTTCCATACACATACGAGAACGGCATTTATGCATTGCCGGAGACCCAGACGTTCAACATGCTGTTTTATCGCCAGGATGTCTTGAGCGAGCTCGGGCTTCAGGTGCCGCAGACTTGGGATGACGTTCATAACCTGCTGGCCGTGCTGAACAAAAATCATATGCAGTTCGGTTTACCGTTCACGTTCATCCCGACATATCCGGGACAAAATATTCCGCCCAATCCGGTCTACGCCACACTATTGCTGCAAAACGGCGGGCAGTTTTATCGCGATGGCGGCAAGGAATCCGATTTGGATTCGCGCATCGGGGTTGAAACCTTTAAAATATGGACCGAATTTTACACCGATTACAAACTGGAACGGGAATTTGATTTTGCCAATCGCTTTCGGACCGGCGAAATGCCGATCGGAATCGCCGATTATACGCTCTACAACCAACTGACCGTGTTCGCTCCGGAAATTCGCGGCATGTGGGCCTTTGCGCCGATGCCCGGGACAAAACAGCCGGACGGCGCCATTCGGCGGGACACGCCGGGCGGAGGCAGTGCCGTAATGATGCTTGCGAGCGCAAAAGACAAAGATGCTGCCTGGGAATTTATGAAGTGGTGGACGAGTGACGAAACGCAAATTGCGTTCGGACGCGAGATGGAAGCGCTGATGGGGGCGGCGGCCCGTTACCCGACGGCGAATACCAAAGCGCTGGACAGTCTGCCCTGGCCGATAACCGATTATGAAAACCTGAAAGCCGAGTTTATCTGGGTGCGCGGGATTCCGGAGGTACCGGGTGGCTATTTTACCGGGAGACATTTGCAGAACGCGTTCTATAAAGTAGTCGTGGATAAAAAGGCTGAGCCCCGCGACGCAATTCTCGACTATACGCAGTACATTCAGGACGAAATTAAAACCAAGCGCAAGGAATTCGGCTTGCCGGATTAAAGGAGGGGTTCATATGCCAGGCATCAGCATTCCGCAAAAAGACACCCAAGCGGCAGCCGATAAAGCCGCCATCCGCCCCCCGACCTGGTGGGGCGCGCAAAAACGGGCAATCAAGGCGCACAAGCATTCTTACGTGTTGCTGGCTCCGTACATGATTTTGTTCGGGGTGTTTACCGTTTTGCCGGTCGTCATGTCGATCCTGATCAGTTTTACCTATTTCAACATGCTGGAATTTCCGCGGTTCATCGGCTGGCAAAACTATGCCCGCCTGTTTCTGAATGACGATGTGTTTTTGATAGCGGTCAAAAATACGATTCTCCTCGCGGTTATAACCGGCCCGATCAGCTATTTGGCCTGTTTCTTGTTCGCCTGGATCATCAACGATTTGCGCCCGAAGTTGCGCGCGTTCATGACGCTCATTTTCTATGCTCCTTCCATCTCAGGCAATGTGTATTTCCTGTGGCAGCTGATTTTCTCCGGCGACCGCTACGGCATCGCCAACGGCTTCCTGATCAAGCTTGGGATCATCCTGGAGCCGATTTTGTGGTTGAAGACGGAACAATACATATTGCCCATCATTATTCT
>DASVDB010000113.1 GCA_036381315.1 Bacilli bacterium
AATGCTGATCTTCATGGAGCCGTCCGCTCCCATATTCGCCTCCGCGGGCTTCCATCCTTTCGGCGCCAACAGCAGCACGCCCGCATCCTGAGCCGGCGATGGGCTTATCCAAAAGGCTTGAAACGAGTCCGCTTTTTCGTCGGGCAGGGCGAATCGGAACGCTTTATCCGTATCCGGCGGCGCCTGCGCTGTGGGCTTATGGTGTTCCAAGGAAACATGCGGTTCGATGCATGTTAACGGTATTTTTACCGTTTTATTCGCGTTCACAGCCAGCGCAAAAACACCGCAATCCGCTTGTTTCGGCTGTTTGCCGGACTCCTGCGCATTCGTTGCTTGCGGCAGCGGCGTAACGGCAGGCGAGGCAACCGGGCGGCCCGGATGAGGCGTTTTGCTCCGGGCGGGCTTTTCCGCCGATCGCGCGCAAGACGCGGTGAATACCGCTATCAGCAGAAACGTAAGCAGCAAGCTTCCGTATCGAATAGGCAAAATGTCTCAGCTCCACATCGTATGTCAGACTGCCGGAATGATCCGGCAGTTGCAGATCTCGCGATACATTATACAGAAAGTTTGCCCAGCCGGGCAACGCATAACATAAAAAACCCCCCATGCTGTCGGGAGGTTTGCGAACATGCCGGCGATTTGCGGACGCGCATTTGGAAAAGGCGGCTATAGAAACAACGGCGCAATCAATCCGACTGCAACAGCATACACGACCATTCCATACGCAATGAACTTGAACCGATTGTCTTTGGCAACCTGAAAACAATCGATTGCCGCCTCTACGGTGCACAGCAATGAAACAAGCGTGGTAAGCGCGGCGATCAACAAGGATATTTTCATGAGCGAAATAAGCGCCGCGAACGCGGCGACGAGAAAACATGCGCCAAAAGGAAACTGCAGCGCGCCAAGCCGCGTGATCGTTTCCCGGGGGCTGCGCTTTACCGCTCCGCACCAATTGCCGATCAGCCATAAAGAGGTAAGCAGCGCGGCCAAAGAAATTGCGCCCAAAAGCAGAAACCGCAGGGAAAAGCCCCATGTGCCGGAGCCGGAAAATGTCGGAAAACCGCCCCCGAAACCCAATATGGCGGAAAAGGCGTTCAACAAGGTGGCAAACTGCGCCCAGCCCCAGATAAAAAAGCCGATTACGGATGAAGCAAAGCCGATGACGCCGTATATCAAATCTTTTTCAGGATTAAGTTCCAACGCGTTAAAAGGATTTTTTAACAGTTTCACCAGCACATCTTTCTCGAACGTTCTGGCGGCAACCGGCGCTTGCTCTTGGTTCTGCGCGCAAACATGGCTTTCCCCTTCCTGCAATTGCGCTCCGCAATTTGGACAATAAGGCATATTCAAACCTCCAATTCGACTATTCAAAATCTCTCTGTACCTGATTCGACAAAAATGTGCAAATTCCTGCCGATTATGCAATAAATGGAACGCGCGTCTGGTTGGAAAATCCGAAATGTGCTATAATGCCGGTGTATTTTCAACTAATCGCGCGGCATCATGGAGGCCAGGAGCAATGACTGTGAATCCGGAAACCTTAAAACAATATGTCGGCAGACAAGTCGTTATTTCGTGGTATGAAGACGACGGATTTGCCGGAAAAGACGGCTTTCATTTTGATTATATCAACTATTCTCCGGAAAAAATCGAATTTATAAAAGAAGACCGGGTGGCAGCCGCCATCCCGATCGCAAAATCCGCCGAACTGGTAGAGATGCACATCGGTTTCCCGAGACATTATGCGGTCGTCGACGGCAGCAACCGCACGGAGTTTTATTTCCCGTAATTGTCATTTGTGCGCTTAGGCGCCTCATTTGGCGGCAAGCCGCAGCACCGTGACGGACATCGGCGCCAGTTTGGCCGAAATTTCCCCGTTTTTCGCGAAAAAATTGGCGAACGGCACAGGCTTGACCGCATCCGGCTTGGCAAACGTATTATGAGCGCTCATGTCGGCAGCCGCAAGCGTCATAGCCTCCGCCTTCATCTGTTCCCCGGCCAGCCCCCGCAATACAATTTGCACATCGGCCTCGTTCTGATGGTCCAGGTTGCACAAACTGATATGAATTTCGCCGGCCGCGTTCCGTGAAGCGGAGACGCTCACCTGCGGCAGCTTATCCCCGTCCAGCGCATATTCAGCCGCGCTGCAACAAGTTTGCAGGCGGGTTGCCCCCTGATGCACCTTGAACAAATCAAATACATGATATGTCGGCGTAAGCACCATTTTCTCGCCTTCCGTCAAGATCATCGCTTGCAGCACGTTGATCGTTTGGGCGATATTGGCCATCTTGACCCGATCGTTATGCGCATGGAAAATGTGCAAGTGCAAACCGGCCACCAAAGCGTCGCGCATCGTATTTTGCTGATACAGAAAGCCCGGGTTCGTTCCCGGCTCGACGTCATACCACGTGCCCCATTCATCCACGATCAAACCGATCCGCTTTTTTGGATCATGGCAATCCATAATGGCGGAATGTTTCGCGATCAATTCATCCATAAACAATGCTTTCTTCAATGTGCCAAACCATTCGGCAGCGCCGAATTCGGTAGCCGATCCCTTATGGTCCCATTCGCCGGGGACCGTGTAATAGTGCAGACTGATTCCGTCCATATGCCGGCCCGCGCGTTTCAGCAGCGTGTCCATCCAACCATAGTCGTCGGTATTGGGCCCGCAGGCGATTTTGTATAAACGGT
>DASVDB010000114.1 GCA_036381315.1 Bacilli bacterium
ATGTTGGTGAACGCATGGTGCGGAACGGGTGTAAAAGAGGCGACGGCGCCGTGGGCGCAGCCGACATCCAAAATGGCGCTGTTTCTCGTGGTCGCGGTAAACGCTGCGGCGATTGCCCCGCAGGCGAAAGAAATAAGCGGCGATTTGCCGCTTTTAATTCCGGGTATTGCCGTTGTCATTGTCGTTTCCTATGTGCTGGGCTGGGCGAGCGGGTTATTCTTTCACGACCGCGGCCTGACCATCGCGCTTACATACAGCACGGGCATGCGCAACATTTCGCTCGGATTGGTGCTTGGCCTGGCTTATTTTGACGCGAAAGCGGTTGTTCCGGTGATTATAACCACGCTTATTCAGCAGCCGGCTGCCGCTGCGGTGAATTGGCTGTTCGCGAAATTTTCCGGTCACGATCAATTTCGGTACGACCGGTATGAAAGCCGCAGTCATTGACCGGTCCGGCGCTTCGCAAACCGCCGGGATGAAAAGCGGAACGCAATCGGTTTTTATTTCGGGTCGAACCGGCGCAGTGCTTTTTCTTTCTCCATCGCAAGCAGGCGGTGCATGTATTTGGCGCCCAGATACAGACAAATTGCGCCAATGTTCATATAAAATATTATTTCATTTTAAAGACTTTCGATTTGCGCTATAATAATGCATAAATTTCCACCCGAATTTGATCTGAACGTAAAAAAGGAGCCGGTATTTTGCTGAATTTTCGGCTTTCCCTCAACGATAGTCAGCGTTTTCTGCTGCGCAATGTGTCGATTATCGAACTTGGTCTTTTCATAAACCAGATGTCGTCGACGGTCGGAAGCATGATATTGGCGCGCGTTTTGCATGATCCCGGCAAATTTGGCGAAGTAAATCTGTTGTTGCAGATTTTCGGAATGGTCGGATTGTTCCTGAATGCGGGTTTCAATTCAGCTTTGGTTTATTCTTTCTCCACCGAAGCGGACGCTGCCAAACGGGACAAATTCCGGTTCGCGCTGTTTGGGAGTCTTGTTTTCGGAGTTTTTGTCAGCATTTTGCTGGCGGCAGGCGCGCCGCTTTTGGCGCAGGCTTATCATTTGCCGGAATTGCGGGGAGCGTTGTTCGCGGGTTCAATCATGCTGATTTTTAATTCCATCATTAACATTGGCATCGCGGCTTTTTCCGGAAACCGCGATTTTGGCGTTCAGTCGATGTTCATGGTGATGACAACGGTATTTTCCACTGCCGGCACGGTATTGGGCGTCTATATTCCGGTTGGCGGCCTTTTATGGAGTGTATCGTTGTGGATGGGGTTCGGGGCTGCCGCAACCGCAACTATCGTTAGTATAAAAGTGCACCGGGCGCATCGGCCCGAATGGTTCGGATTTATTTCTTTGCGCGAATTGTGGAAAATGTTGAAGTATGGCGTGCCCATTTGGGCCGGGAATATTGCGAAAGCTTTCCAGCAGCCTTTTCTCGTGATGATGATCGGTTCCGGTTCGGTTGTCGCGGTTGGTTATTTGACCAACGGGCTGCGGATTACGGGGTTTATCGGAATTGTTACATGGGCGTTTATGATCGTCACGTTTCCTTTTGTTGCGGAATGTTCGCAAGATTTGCGGGAAGCCAAACGAAGAGCGACCATTTGCACGCGCTATAACAATTTTATCTTGTATCCGTTGACGCTCTTGATTTGCCTGTATCCGGCGGAAATAAGCGGTTTTCTGTTCGGTCCCGAATATGCCGCGGGCGACTCGGCGACCTATATCCGGTTGTTGGCGCTGGGCGTCCTGTTTTCTTCGGTCAGCCGTTTGGGCGGCAATATACTTGCCGGCATCGGCAAAACCGGCGCCAATTTCTGGGTTATGGCCGTCGCCGGCATCGGCATCGTCGCGTTCGTGCCGTTTCTTGCGGGACATGCGCCGGTGCTCGCGGTTTGGATCTACACAGGAGGCTGGGCGGCGTCGGCGGCGGCTACGATCCTGTTTTTTTACCGCGAACATTTTCCGCTTGATTGGTGGAAGGCATATGGCGAGCCGCTGTTGCCGACCTGTTTTATGGGCATGTTGCTGGAGACGGGGCGGATTAGCGGCATCGGCGTCGGTTGGCTGATCGTACCGGGGTTAATCGGTCTCACGCTGCTGACGGTTTATTATGAGACCGCGCCGTCGCGGCGAAAAATTTTCAAAATGTAAAAGCGCGGGATAGAAGCTTGTCCGGTATCACAGCTTCAACAGAAACGATGCAAAATTGCGCCGCAAAAAAGGTTACTTTACCCAAACAAGTCGGTCAGCCGTTCGCAGCGATGCACGATGATAATGGTGCTTTTGCCCGACCTGGTCATGGACATGTCTTTTTTTGCCCGGTTGATCCAAACCGCATCCATGCCGGAGCGGATGGCGCCGATGATGTCTTTGCGCCACGAATCGCCGACCATCACGCATTGTTCCGGCGTGTTGCCCATACGCCGCAAAACGTGGCGAAAGAAAGCCGGATCGGGTTTTCTTCCTTTTCCGTTTAGCGGGGTGAACAACCGGTCTTCCGGGATAAAGCCGCTGATGGCCAATTGGCGGTACTGGCGCAGTCTGCGATCGCGGCTGCCGTTCGTCACAATGGCGAGTTTATAGGATTGGGACAATTTTTTCAGAACTTTATGCGCATTGCGAAACGGTTCGGCTGAATGTTCCCTTATTTGCCTGAATCTGTCCAGAAACGAGCGGATGAATCCGTCATGAACGGCAAACGGCATGGCGGAAAACGCTTCGCGCAAATGATTAATCTCCGAAGCGTCGGTCTTGGCGCGCCCTTTTGCTTTGCGCAGGGATTTCAGATATAAAGTGTATACGGCTTCCGGCGATACGTCGTTGCCACCCGCCCACCTCGCGGTAAATTCATTTAACGTTTTGATAAAAGCGATTTTCCTCGTCGCATGATTGTCCATCAGCGTGCCGTTCATATCGAACAGTATGGCTTTTTTCTGCCCGGGGGCGAATATCGGGGTCATATCGGCGGCATCCTCCAAATGGCGGCGCAACGTTTCTTGAGCCGCCGTGAAATCTTCTCCTCAATTATGTTATGATGAAAGCAAATGAAATGTTTCTGCAGGTGAAATGATGGAGAAGCTCCTTTTAATCGACGGCAACAGCATCGCCAATCGCGCTTTTTATGCGCTGCCTCTTTTGAGCAATACGGCGGGTTTGCATACGAATGCCGTGTACGGGTTTACGACGATGCTGTTGAAATTAATCGAGGATGAACAGCCTACGCATCTGCTGGTTGCGTTTGATGCCGGAAAAATCACTTTCCGCCATCAGGATTATGCCGCTTACAAGGGCGGCAGGGCCAAAACGCCGCCGGAATTATCCGAACAGTTTCCCCTTTTGCGAGAACTCCTTTCGGCAATGGGCATCGCCCAATTTGAGCTTGCCGGTTACGAAGCCGACGATATCATCGGAACGCTTGCCGCGCGCGGGGAAGCCGCCGAAATGAATGTGCTTGTCGTCAGCGGGGACAAGGATTTGCTGCAGCTTGCTTCGGATCGGGTAAAAATCGCTTTGACGCGCAAAGGAATCAGCGAAGTGGAGTTGTACGACACATCGGCGATTCGGGAAAAGTACGGACTAACACCGCGACAAATTATCGACTTGAAAGGCTTGATGGGCGACAACTCGGACAACATTCCCGGACTTCCCGGCGTCGGCGAGAAGACCGCTTTGAAGCTTTTGCGGCAATACGGCAGCGTTGAGGAAGTGCTGGAACATGCCGCGGACATCAAAGGCAAATTGGGCGAAACGGTACGCGAGCATCAAGAGGATGCGCGGCTCAGCAAACGGCTCGCCACGATTTTCCGCGAGGTGCCGTTAGACATGCCGTGGGATCATGTTCGTTTCACCGGGCTTTCAACACGGTCGACGGAAGAAATGTTCCGCAAGCTGGGATTCCGGACACTCCTGGATAAGCTTGGCGCCAAAGTGGCGCAGACGGCGGACGAAAGCGAAACGGCAAACGAGGGGCGCTTCGCTCCAGCGGATGCGGATTTGCCGGTTGTAGTCGCGGACGGCGAAACGCTTGCGCAACTAAGCGGCAAACTTGCCGCCGTAAGTACGGTTCATGTCGAGGTGGCAGGCGAAAACCCCCACGATGCGCAATTGATCGGCATGGCCTTTTACACCAGCGAAAAAGTGTATTATTTGCCCGGCGATTCGCTTAAACTTCCCGAGGCTTCGGCAATTCGCGATTGGTTTGGCGACGGCTCGCGGGAAAAAAGCCTGTTCGACTCGCATAAAGCGGAAATCGCGCTGGCCTGGCACGGCGTAAAGCTTTCCGGCGTCGCGTTTGACGCGCTTCTGGCGGCGTATTTGCTCGATCCGACCGAGTCGGGGTTGACGCTTGCGGGAATCGCGGCAAAATATGGGCTGCCGCGCTTGGCGGAAGACGATGAAGTGTTCGGCAAAGGCGCCAAATTTGCCATCCCTGAGCTTTCCGTGCTAAGCAAGCATTTGTCCCGCAAAGCCGCAACCATTGCGAAATTGCGCGGGATATTGTCGCAAGAGCTTGTCTCGCACGGGATGGAAAGCCTTTATTATGAACTGGAGCAGCCGCTTGTGTCCGTCCTGTCCATGATGGAGATGACCGGAGTGAAGGTGGATGCGGAAGATTTAAAACAATACGGAAACGAATTGGCAGACGGCATCAAGCGGCTTGAGCGACAAATCCACGAACTTGCCGGCGTAGAGTTCAACATCAACTCGCCGAAGCAGCTTGGCGAAATTTTGTTTGACAAACTGGGCTTGCCGGTCGTGAAAAAGACGAAAACAGGCTATTCAACCGATGCCGAAGTGTTGGAAAAATTGGCGCCGTACCATGATATTGTCGCGCTTATTTTGCATTACCGGCAGCTTGCCAAGCTGCAATCCACCTATGTGGAAGGGTTGCTGAAGGAAATTCGCCCGCAGACGGGCAAGGTGCATACGTATTTCCGCCAGACGATCGCCGCCACCGGCCGATTAAGCAGCCAGTTTCCCAATTTGCAGAACATTCCGATCAGGCTTGAAGAAGGCAAGAAAATCCGCAAGGTGTTCAAACCGTCCGAACCCGGATGGCATATCCTGTCCGCGGACTATTCGCAAATCGAGCTTCGCGTTCTGGCGCACATCTCGCAGGATGAGAAGTTGATCGAGGCGTTCCAAAACGATATGGACATTCATACGAAAACGGCAATGGATGTATTCGGCGTAAGCGCCGATCAGGTTGACGCAAATATGCGGCGCCAGGCGAAAGCGGTCAATTTTGGCATCGTCTACGGCATCAGCGACTATGGCTTGGCGCAAAACCTGAACATAACACGCAAGGAAGCCGCGCAATTTATTGAACAATACTTTGAAGTGTTCAAAGGCGTCCGCGCCTATATGGAAAATATCGTCAGGCAGGCAAAACGCGACGGCTATGTCACCACTTTGTTGGCGCGGCGCAGGTATTTGCCGGATATTCACGCCGCAAACTACAATATTCGTTCATTCGCCGAACGAACGGCGATGAACACCCCGATCCAGGGTACGGCCGCCGATATCATCAAGCTGGCGATGGTTAAAATCGCCGAGCGCATGCGCAAAGAAGCCGTCAAAAGCCGGATGCTCCTGCAGGTGCACGACGAACTGGTGTTTGAAGTGCCGGAAGCGGAATTGCCGCTCATGCGGACGCTTGTGCCGGATTTGATGGGGCGGGCGCTTAAGCTTGACGTTCCGCTGAAGGTCGATGTGGAAACGGGCGCGAACTGGTACGAGGCATAAGAAAAAGGGGAAAAGAGCAATGCCGGAACTGCCGGAAGTGGAGACGGTCAGACGGACGTTGAATCGTTTGATCAGGCATAAAAAAATTGTCGACGCGGAGGTGCGTTTGCCCCGCATTATCCGGCGTCCGGATGATCCGAAATTGTTTGCCGCGCTGCTCGCCGGGCACACTATTTTGGAAATGGAACGCCGGGGCAAATTTTTGCGGTTTTTAATGGATGGCCTCGTGCTGGTGTCGCATTTGCGCATGGAAGGCAGGTACGGCCTTTATCAACAAGGCGAGCCGGTTGCGGCGCATACGCACGTCATTTTTCGCTTTGCCGACGGCACCGAATTGCGTTACAACGATGTGCGCCAGTTTGGCACGATGCATTTGTTTGCGCCCGGTGAAGATTTGGCTTCGCCGCCGCTCAACAAACTCGGGCTGGAGCCGTTAAGCGGCGAATTTACATGGTCGGCGCTGCGGCGCGCCATTGCGGGCAGAACGACGAAAATCAAGCCGCTTCTTTTGAACCAGGAGGTCATTGCGGGCATCGGCAACATTTATGCCGACGAGGCTTTGTTCCGCGCCCGCATACATCCCGAAACAAGCGCCGGTTCGCTTTCCGCGGCGAAACTGCGCCGGTTGCACGAAGCGATCGTCGTCACGTTGCGGGAAGCCGTGCAATCAGGCGGAACTTCGATTAAATCGTTTGTGAACGGGCAAGGCGAAACGGGCACGTTTCAGCAGAAATTGAACGTATACGGACGCAAAGGCGACCCGTGCGTGAATTGCGGAACGCCGGTGAACAAAATCGTGCTTGGCGGCAGAGGCACGCACTTTTGCCCGCGCTGCCAAAGGCGCTGACACGAAAATATTTCCCTCCCCATATGATAGTGTGTGCGAGGCGCTTTGGGCGCATGAACCAATGCCGCCTAACGCGAATAGAGTTCCCGCCGGGGAGGGAAACAGATGCCGCAAGTCGTTTCACTGGTCATTCTGGCGCTGGCCGTCAGTTTTGACGGATTTGGCGTCGGGACGACGTACGGTCTGCGCAAAATTCGCATACCTATGTTGTCCATATGCATTATTTCACTTTTTTCAGGCTGTGTTATTTTTATTGCCATGCAAATCGGCGCTTTGCTTACGCGTCTGTTCAGCCCGCAAATTGCTTCCTGCCTGGGAGCCGCCATCCTGATCGGTATCGGGTTCTGGACATTGTGGCAAACCATTCGTCAGGCCTTTCGGCAAACATTTTTGCAAAACCGGAGAAAGCCTGCAGGAACAAAGCATATCGGGAAGGAAATGAATAAAGAACTAGTTGAGGCGAACGTCAAGAAAACGGTTTTGCGCATCAAATTCCGCCAATTCAGTTTGGTAGTGCAGATTTTGCGTTCCCCATCGGTCGCGGATGTGGACCAATCCGGCATCATTTCCGCATCGGAAGCGACGCTGTTGGGCGTGGCGCTCTCGCTGGATTCCTTCGGCGCAGGCTTAGGCGCGGCTTTGATCGGACTGAATCCCTTGTTGACCGCGGCGGCGATCGTCATATCCGGCGGCATCTTTATCACACTCGGTTTGAAAACCGGCATTTGGCTGTCGGAATGGAAATGGGTCGGACGTTTAGCGGTTATGCCCGGCTTGATTTTAATCGCCTTGGGCATGATGAAGTTGCTGAATACTTGATATACGGATGTGGCCATAATGAATATCGGTTTGACCGGCGGTATCGCGACAGGGAAAAGCACGGTGGCGGCCCTATTGCAGGAGCAAGGGGCAATCTTGATTGACGCGGATCAGGTCGCCCGGGAGGTTGTGCTTCCCGGGGAGCCTGCCTTGCAGGAAATTTTTGCCCGTTTCGGACAAGCGCTTAAACTCCCTGACGGCTCCTTAAACCGCAAGGCGCTCGGCGAAATCGTCTTTTCCGATGCCGCGGCGCGAAAAGATCTGGAGAATATTTTGCATCCCCGCATACGCGCCATTATCATGGGGAGAATGGCGGAATATGAGCGCAAGCAACCGGACAAGCTGGTCGTTGCGGATATCCCCTTGTTGTTTGAGAGCGGTTCACAGTACCGGTTTCAGCAAACGATGCTTGTCTACGTACCTGAAGACGTGCAGCTTGCGCGCTTGATGGCGCGCGATGCGATTGGCCGCGAGGCCGCGCTTAGGCGGATGGCGGCACAGATTCCCATCGAAGAGAAAAAACGAAGAGCCGATATCGTTATCGACAATAGCGGAACACTTGCGGAAACGAAGCGGCAGATTGATGAATTTTTGCGGGACAAGGGGTTAAAATGAAACAAGTTGTTTTGCTCTTGCGAAAAAAACGGGTGATCTTGCCGCTCGTGCTCGTATTTATCGGGTTGCTTTTTTTCGATACCGATTTGGTGGGGAAATTGCTTTACCCTGTTAAATATGAACAGGATATTTTGCTCAGTTCGGCGCATTATAACGTTGATCCGTATCTGGTTGCGGCCATCATCCGGGTGGAAACCAATTTCGCAACAAACAAAACTTCGAAAAAAGGCGCCATCGGGCTTATGCAATTAATGCCGGATACCGCCGATTGGATTATTGAGCAAGGCCAATTTTCCGATTTGACAAAACAGCGCCTGCAGCGTCCCGATGTTAATATTGAAGTGGGCACGTGGTATTTGGATTCGTTGGGTAAACAATTTGCCGCCCAATTCGCGACGTCCGATCCCGAAAAAGTGAAAGTGGACAAAATCGCGCTCATTTCCGCCGCGTACAACGCCGGCCCCAGGCGTGTCGGGGATTGGCTTGAGCAGAATGCATGGGACGGATCCGCGGATACGATCGGGCAAATTCCGATCGGTGAGACGCGCCATTACATCCAGCGTATCCTTTATTATTACAAAAAATACAAGCAATATTACGACTGGGAACAATGAACCGGCATTGGAGCGCCCACCCGCGGGGGGCGGGCGTCCAACGCCTTTTGTTTAAAACTTAGAAATATTTGCCGTTATCTAGCGCCACCGGAAAGCTGCTGTTCAGCGATTTGTACCAGACGACGGGTGATGTGCCCCCCGATTGCTCCTGCGTCACGGGTAGCCATGTTACCCATGTAGCCATCCTGCGGAATCGCAATCCCCAGCTCCTGCGCTACTTCATATTTCAACTGGTCAAGAGCGGCGTTAGCCTGGGGGACGACGAGAGCGTTGCTGGAACGGGATTGACCCTGAGCCATTTTTGTTCACCTCCTTGTCGTTGGTAGTTCTATTATGCGCGCGATTCGAAAGCGTATGTCAGGTAAGCGGTGGAAGCGTTGGCAATGATGTTGCTGCTTGTTTTTGGTATAATAGTGCAAAAGGGGAGGACTTGAAAAATATGAAATGCCCGTTTTGCGACTATTCCGGCACGAAGGTGTTGGACTCCAGGCCCGCCAACGACAACAAGTCGATCAGGCGCCGCCGCGAATGCGAAAAGTGCGCCCGCCGCTTTACGACATTCGAGACAATCGAAGAAACGCCGCTCATGGTGATCAAAAAAGACGGCACCAGAGAAGAGTTCAGCCGGGACAAAATCCTGCGCGGTTTGATGCGCGCCTGCGAAAAGCGCCATGTGTCCATGGAACGGCTGGAAATGATCGTCGCGGAAGTGGAAAAGGCGTTGCGCAATACCGCCAAGACGGAAGTGGAAAGTCGGGAAATCGGAGAGTTCGTGATGGAGCAGCTATATCCGGTGGACGAGGTGGCGTATGTCCGGTTTGCTTCCGTTTACCGTCAGTTTAAAGATATCGACATGTTCATGCGGGAGCTTAATAATCTCCTGAACCGCAGCGGCTATAATCGTTGACAGCAAGGAAACGCATATGATATTATTTCTCATGTTGCGGTAAATATGGGGCTTTAGCTCAGCTGGGAGAGCGTTTGGCTGGCAGCCAAAAGGTCAGGGGTTCGATCCCCCTAAGCTCCATTTCCGTTTAAAGAAATATTTAAAAAACCTTGTGACTACACGAGGTTTTTTTTTGTATATAAAGAATCATAATAGATATTGAGAAATTTTTGGAGGTTGAAAATGCTCACAAGTATTTCAGTTAACCATTATAAAAAATTAAAAAAGGTGGAAATTGAACTTGGCAAAACAACGGTATTTATCGGGCCAAACAACTCCGGTAAAACGACGGCACTTCAAGCATTGGCATTATGGGAAGTCGGGCTAAAAAAGTGGCTGGAAAAAAGGGGAGGCAAAACGTCTCCCGAAAAAAGGCCTGGCGTCACAATAAACCGAAGGGATTTACTCTCAATTCCGGTACCGTTTGCAAATTTGCTGTGGCATAACCTTCATGTTAGAAACGTAGAGCGAATTAAAGGCAAGACGCAAACGCAAAATATTTGTATTGAAGTGATAGTTGAAGGTGTTTCAAATGGCCAAGTTTGGAAATGCGGCTTGGAATTTGATTATGCAAACGAAGAGTCGTTTTATTGTCGGCCATTAAGAAAGATGATTGATGGCGAGATAACCCGAATGCCGATACCGGCAGCCGCAGGTCTAGTCAATGTGGCATTTCTGCCACCAATGTCAGGGTTAGCAGCGTATGAGCCAAAATGGGAGCCGGGTAGAATAAATGTACTACTTGGCGAGGGACAAACAGCTCAAGTGCTAAGAAATATGTGTTATCAAATTTATGAGAAAGATTTCGCTGAATGGAAAGAGTTGGTTAGTTACATTAAGCAATTATTCGGGGTATCGTTACTTCCGC
Organism: Bacilli bacterium; assembly: GCA_036381315.1. NCBI lineage: Bacteria > Bacillati > Bacillota > Bacilli > Bacilli bacterium. The sequence goes on from DASVDB010000114.1 coordinate 10,466, forward strand.
CAAAGTATATTCAAGAACGTGGAGAAATAACCATGTCATACGTGGAAGAAAATGTAGAATTGGATTTGGCATCTGCCGGAAGAGGGCTTCAACAGACATTACTGATTTTATCTCACTTGTATGCAAACCCTGAAACCGTATTGCTATTGGACGAACCGGATGCACATTTGGAAGTATTAAGGCAAAGAGAAATTTATTCCTTAATTACAAGCATTGCGGAGAAAAAAAGATCGCAAATCATAGCGGCCAGTCATTCGGAAGTTGTATTAAATGAAGCTGCCAGCAAAGATACTGTCATAGCATTTGTCGGAACCCCCCATCGAATTGATGACAGAGGAAGTCAGGTGTTAAAATCTCTAAAAGAAATCGGATATGATCAATATTACCAAGCTGAGCAAACCGGGTGGGTTTTATATTTGGAAGGATCTACTGATCTGGCTATATTGATAGAATTTTCCAGGAAATTAAATCACCCATTACTTGAATATCTTAGCAGACCGTTTGTTTATTATGTTGGAAATCAAGTTACAAAAGCCCGAGATCATTTTTATGGATTAAAAGAAGCGAAAAAAGATCTTCTTGGAATTGCAATCTTTGATCGCACTGAAAATATTGCATTAAATAGTAATCTACCGTTGATTGAACTCATGTGGAAAAAAAGAGAAATCGAAAATTATTTTTGTTCAAAAGAAGTATTGTTGGCATATTCGAAATATGGTCTAACGCACGACTTGTTTGGGG